>NZ_JBEZXZ010000172.1:0-19031 GCF_040638275.1 Actinoplanes sp. NPDC026623
GGTCGAGACCGGCATGGGCGCTCGGGACCCGCCCCCCGTCATTATCGATCGGTGGACCTGCCCCGGGGGGGGGGCGCCTCCCCGGGGGGAGGCGCCGCCCCGCGGTCGTCTAGAAGCGCCGGAAGACGGCCAGGCCGGGCAGGGCGCGGCCGCGGTAGTCGAACAGCGCCTGGTTCTCCCAGCCGTCACCCGACGACGGATCGGCCGGGTCCCAGCCGGCGCCCTCGGCCGCGGTCCACGTCGGCTCCCAGTAGAAGGCGCCCAGCGCGCCCGGCACCCCCGCGACCACCGTCAGCAGGTCCCGCAGCGCGTCCGCCTGGCCGCGCGGCGTCGCCGGGTAGCCGCCCGCCTGCGCCAGCGAGGCGTTGAAGATGTTCGTCTCGTGGTCGTTCTCCGCGGTCGTGAAGCCGTACGCGGTCTCCGCGACCATGACCGGCTTTCCGTACCGGGTGGACAGGTTCATCAGGTTGGCCTGCAGCGCGCCGAGCGACCCGTGCCAGTAGACGTAGTGCGACACCGCGATCACGTCGAACGGCACCCCGCGCGAAGTCGCCTGGTCGAACCACCACTGGTGCCCGCCGAGGTTGCCGCCCTCGGCGAGGTGCAGCACCACCTTGGTGCCCGGCGACGCCGCGTGCACCGCGTTGCTGCCCGAGGTGAGCAGGGCGGCGAGCCCGTCCCAGTTGTCCCAGCGGCCGTCCGGCCAGAGCAGGCCACCGTTGATCTCGTTGCCGATCTGGGCCATCGCCGCCGGGGTGCCCTGCGCGCGCAGGTCGCGCAGCACCGCGTAGGTGTGGTCGTAGACCGCCTTCGACAGGTCGTCGAAGCTCAGTGCCGCCCACGCGGCCGGCTTGTTCTGCTTGCCGGGGTCGGCCCAGGCGTCCGAGTAGTGGAAGTCGATGAGCAGCCGCTGTCCGGCGGCGTGGGCCCGGCGGGCCTTTTCGAGGACGTCCGCGGGGTTGTTGTAGCCGTCGGCCGGGTCGACCCACACCTTCAGCCGGATGTAGCCGACGTTGTTCGCCGCCAGCAGCTGGAACGGGTCCGCGCGCCGGCCGGACGCGCTGCGGTACACCGCGCCGTGGTCCTCGTTCTTGGTCACGTGCGACACGTCGGCGCCGGTGATCTCGAGGGGGGTGCCGGGCCGCGTGGTGGACGGCGCGAGCGCGACGTCGTCGAAGTTGGTCCACTGCCCGGCCGCCGCCTGCGAGTGCAGCACGATCGTGCAGCGCCCGCCGGTCACCCGGGCCGTCACCGCGAGCCGCACCCACTCGGCGCCGGTGCGGGGGATCGCGGCCCGTTGCTCGGCCGGGCCGCAGTCGCGCAACGACACGTACGCGTCGCTCTGATTGCCGTCGGAGCGCACCCGCAGGCTGAGCGTGTAGCTGCCCCGGTGCAGGCCGGTGACCCGCTGGCTGGTCTCCACCCGGTACGCGGCGTCCGAGTGGTGGGTGAGCTGGTAGGCGCCGGTGTAACCGCCGGCCTCGGTGAAGCTCGCGGCGCGCGAGCCGCTCTCGGACCAGCCGGCGGGAGCCTGGGCGGCGCCCGCCTCGAATCCGGGGTTGCGCACGGCGCCGGCGGCGGCGGCGTGCGCGGGCGGTGTCACGAAGAGGAAGGCCACCGCGGCCGCGGCGGCGAGGACGGGGGGTGTGCGAAGCATGCTCGCTCCTATCGGGGGTTCTCTCTCAGGACCCGGACCTCTCCGGCGGGCACTTCGAGGCCGTCGGCCACCCGCTCGCCGGTCAGCAGTTCGACGCCGTGTCCGGGCAGGACGGCGCCGGTCTCCCCGTGGTTGATGGCGATGACGTATTCGGTGGTGCCGGTGCGGCGCCGGACCATCTCGAGCTGCTCGGGCAGCTCCGGGGCGGCCGGCAGCCCGGCCGCCTCGGCGACCGTGGCCAGCAGCGCCGCGGTCCCCGCGGGGTCCAGCCGGGTGGAGACGTAGAAGGCCCGGCCGTGCCGGGTGATCGCGGGCAGGCCGGCGGCCGGTCCGTCCGCGTAGGACGCGACGGCCGTCGCGCCCCGCAGCTCCAGACGTTCGGTCCAGGTGTCCGCGACCCGGCCGTCGTCCAGCCGTACGCTCTCGGCGGCCCGCAACGGCGCGAACTCCTCGACGGCGAGGCCGAGCAGGTCGCCGAGCGCGCCGGGGTGCCCGCCGGCGTGCACCGCGTCGTGCGTGTCGACGATCCCGGAGAAGTACGAGACCAGCAGCGTCCCGCCCCCGGCGACGTAGCGCCGCAGGTTGTCGGCCGCGGCCGGGCTCAACAGGTAACTGCTCGGCGCGACCACCAGCGGGTAGGCGCCCAGGTCCGCCTCGGGGTGCGCGAAGTCGACGGTCCGGTGCGCGCGCCACAGCGACTCGTAGAACGCCTCCTGCCGGTCCCGGAACGCCAGCGCCGCCGGGCGCCACGGCAGCTCGAGCGCCCACCAGGACTCCCAGTCCCACAGCAGCGCCACGTCGGCGGCGACCCGGCTGTCGCGAAGCTCGCCCAGGGCGCCGAGCGATTCGCCGAGCGACACCACGTCGCGCCAGGTCCGGCTCGCGGTGCCGCCGTGCGGCAGCATCGCCGAGTGGAACTTCTCCGCGCCGTACCGCGAGGCGCGCCACTGGAAGAACAGGATGCCGTCGGCGCCGCGGGCCAGGTGCTGGAGGCTGTTGCGGCGCATCTCGCCCGGGGCCTTGGCGAGGTTGCGGGGCTGCCAGTTGACCCCGCCGGTGGAGTGCTCCATGAGCAGCCACGGCCGGCCGTGCGCCACCGAGCGGCTCAGGTCGGCACACATGGCCAGCTCGATGTGGTTGTCCGGCCGCTCGGCCTGCAGGTAGTGGTCGTTGGAGACGACGTCGACCTCGCGGCTCCACTTCCAGTAGTCGATGTTCTTGCAGTTGGCCAGCATGAAGTTGGTGGTCACCGGCACGCCGGGGCAGAGGCGGTGCAGGATGTCGCGCTCGCGGCGGAAGCCGGCCAGGTGCGCGTCCGAGGAGAAGCGGAAGAAGTCCAGCTCCTGGGCGGGGTTGACGGTCGTCGGCGCGATGATCGGCGGCTCGATCTCGTCCCAGTCGCCGTAGCGCTGGCTCCAGAACGCGGTGCCCCACGCGTCGTTGAGCTTGCCCAGGTCGCCGTAGTGGTCCCGGAGCCAGTTGCGGAACGCCGCGGCCGAGGTCTCGCAGTAGCAGTACGCGTTGGCGCCGCCGTACTCGTTGTGTGAGTGCCAGAGCACCAGGGCCGGGTGGTCGGCGTAGCGCCGGGCCAGCTGCTCGGTGATCCCGGCCGACGCCGCCGCGTACGCCGGTGAGCTGGGGCAGAACGACTGCCGCGCGCTGCCGCCGAGCCGCAGGCCCTCGCGGGTGACCGGCGCGGCCTCCGGGTGCCGGCGCAGGAACCACGGCGGCGGTGCGGCGGTCGGTGTCGCGAGGTCGACCGAGATCCCGCCGTCGTGCAGCAGGTCGAGGCTGCGGTCCAGCCAGCCGAACTCGTACTCGCCGGGTGCGGGCTCGAGCAGCGCCCAGGCGAAGATCCCGAGGCTGACGAGGTTGACGCCGGCCTCGCGCATCAGCGAGACGTCCTCGGTCCAGAGGGCCTCGGGCCACTGCTCAGGGTTGTAGTCCCCGCCGTAGGCGATCCGGTCCATCCGCGGGATGAGCGGCATGTACGGCTCCAAACTGTGAGCGCTCCCAACTTCGTACCGGCATGATTGCACACCCTTTACCTGCTCAGTGTGCGAGTCAAGGAACTCTTGACACCCCGTACATGGGCGACCAGGCTGTGAGCGCTCACAGCCATAGAAAAAGAGAGGCATGACGATGAGAGCCAAGTTCGGCGCGACGCTGCTCGCGGTGGTGCTGGCCGCCGGCCTGAGCGCCGCCTGCACCAGCAGCGATACTCCTGACGAGGACCAGCCCGCGCAGCCCGGCGGCAAGGTCGAGCTTTCCTTCTGGTCATGGGCGCCGAACATCGACAAGACCGTCGACGCCTGGAACGCGGCGAACCCCGACATCCACGTCACGCTCAGCAAGCAGGCCGGCGGCGGCGACATCGTCACGAAGTTGCTGACCTCGGCCAAGGCCGGCAACCCGCCGGACCTCGCCCAGGTCGAGTACCAGGCGCTGCCGACCCTGGTCAGCAACGACGTGCTCGCCGACATCGCCAAGGACGCCGCGCCCGCCAAGGCGAAGTTCGCCGAGGGCGTCTGGCAGCAGGTCACCCTCGGCACCGAGTCGGTGTACGCGATCCCCCAGGACTCCGGCCCGATGATGCTGTACTACCGCGCCGACCTCTTCGACAAGTTCGGCCTCACCGTGCCGAAGACCTGGGACGAGTTCGCGCAGACCGCCCGTACGGTAAGGCAGAAGGACCCGAAGAAGTTCCTGACCACCTTCTCGGCCAACGACCCGGGCTGGTTCACCGGCCTGGCGCAGCAGGCCGGCGCCGCCTGGTGGGGCATCAACGGCGAGTCCTGGAAGGTCAGCGTCAACGACGCCGCGACCAGGAAGGTCGCCGACTACTGGGGCGGGCTGGTCGCCGAGGGCGCGATCGACGGCAAGCCGATGTACACCCCCGCCTGGAACAAGGCGCTCAACGACGGCACGCTCATCGCCTGGCCGAGCGCGATCTGGGCGCCCGGCGTGCTCGAGGGCAACGCGCCCGCGACCAAGGGCAAGTGGGCGATGGCGCCGATGCCGCAGTGGGCCGCCGGCGAGAACAAGACCGGAAGCTGGGGCGGCTCGTCCACCGGCGTCACCGCCGCCAGCAAGAACAAGGCCGCCGCGGTGAAGTTCGCGACCTGGATGAACACCGACCCGGCCGCCACCGACCTGCTCATCAAACAGAGCGCCATCTACCCGGCCGCCCGCGACGCGCAGGCCAGCCCGCTGCTGCAGGCGCCGCCGGCCTTCTTCGCCCAGCAGAAGGACTTCTACACCGAGGCCAAGGCGATCGCGGACACCGCGGTCGGCTTCACCTGGGGCCCGAACGTCAACGTCGCCTACGACACCTACAAGGACGCCTTCGGCAAGGCGATCACCAAGAAGACGCCGTTCTCCGGCGCCGTCGACAGCATGCAGTCGGCCACGGTGGCCGACATGCAGAAGAACGGCTTCACGGTCACCAGCTGAGAGGACCCGCAATGTCATCGGCCGACACCGGCCGGTCGCGGCGAGGTGCGGCATCCCGCCGGGTGCCGTACCTCTTCCTCGCTCCGGCCATCGTGCTCTTCACGCTCTTCGTGGTGCTGCCCATCGGGTACGCGATCTATCTGAGCCTGCGCAAGGTCAAGGTCAGCGGCCTCGGCCTGGGCCGCAACTCCCGCAAGGAGATCTTTGCCGGGCTGGAGAACTACCGAGACGCCCTGTCCGACCCCGAGCTCTGGAGCAGCGCCGGCCGGGTTCTCGCGTACGGCGCGATCCTGCTGCCGATCATGCTGGGACTCGCGCTGCTCTTCGCGCTGCTCCTGGACCGCCCGCGGGTCGCGCTCGCGCGCTTCTCCCGCCTCGCGATCTTCCTCCCGTACGCGGTACCGGGCGTCATCGCCAGCATGCTCTGGGGTTTCCTCTACCTGCCGGCGGTGAGTCCCTTCGCGAGCGTCGCCGAGTGGCTGGGCCTGCCCGCGCCCGACCCGCTGACCGGCAACTCGGTGATCTTCGCGATCGTCAACATCGCGGTCTGGGGTGGCGTCGGCTTCAACATGATCGTGCTGTTCACCTCGCTGCGCGCCATACCGGGCGAGGTGTACGAGTCGGCCCGGCTGGACGGCTGCACCGAGCTCCAGCTGGCCGTCCGGATCAAGATCCCGCTGCTGCTGCCGTCGCTGATCATGACGACCGTCTTCTCGCTGATCGCCACGCTGCAGGTGTTCACCGAACCGCTGACCGTGCGCTCGCTGACCAACTCCATCTCGTCCACCTGGACCCCGCTCATGAAGATCTACAGCGACGCGTTCGCGCAGAACGACATCTACTCGGCCGCCGCCACCTCGGTGGTGATCGCCGGGGTCACCCTGGTGATCTCCTTCGGCTTCCTGCGCCTGGTGCAGCGGCAGGCGTTCGGGAGTGAGAACCGATGACGACGCTGGCCTCCTCCGTCTCCGCGGCGCCGGACCTCGACCCCGGGGCGCCGCGCCGCCGGGTGCCCGGCCGGACCGCCTGGCTGCCCACCGCGGTCCTGTTCCTCGGGGCGATCTACTGCCTGCTCCCGGTGGCCTGGGTGCTCGCGGCGTCCACCAAGAGCGGCTCGTCGCTGTTCACCACGTTCACGTTCGCGCCCGGCGGCGACCTGCTCGACAACCTGGCCGAGCTGTCGAGCGGCGGCGACGGCATCTACTGGCGGTGGCTCGCCAACAGCCTGCTGTACGCCGGCGTCGGCGGCATGCTTTCGGCGCTGGTCTCCGGGCTCTCCGGCTACACCCTCGCCAAGTTCCGGTTCCCCGGGCGCAGCACCATCTTCAACGTCCTGCTCGCCGGCGTGCTGGTGCCCGGCGTGACCCTGGCGATCCCTCAGTACCTGCTGCTCGCCAAGGTCGGGCTCACCGACACCTACTGGTCGGTGCTGCTGCCGAGCATCATCAGCCCGTACGGGATCTATCTGGCCCGGATCTACGCGGCCGCGGCGGTGCCGGACACGGTGATCGAGGCCGCCCGCACCGACGGCGCCGGCGAGTTCCGCATCTTCGGCCAGGTCGCCCTGCCGATGATGCTGCCCGGTCTGGTCACGGTGTTCCTGTTCCAGTTCGTGGCGATCTGGAACAACTTCCTGCTGCCCTTCGTGATGATCTCCTCCGACGGCCGGTTCCCGGTCACCGTCGGCCTGTTCACCCTGCTCAACCAGGGCCAGACGGTGCCGGCGCTGTACAGCGTCGTGGTCACCGGGGTGCTGGTGTCGATCCTGCCGCTGATCGCGCTGTTCCTGCTCCTGCAGCGGTACTGGCGCCTCGACCTGGTGTCCGGGGCGGTGAAGGGCTGATGGGTGCACCCGACTGCGCTGGGTCGCGGCTGGGCAGGACAATGGCACCGTGACCGAGCCCAGCCGCCTCCGCTCCCGCCCGACCATGGACGACGTCGCCGCGATGGCCGGCGTCTCCCGCGGCACGGTCTCCCGGGTGCTCAACGGCGGCCACAACGTGAGCCGGCAGGCGCTCGCGGCCGTCGAGCGGGCGATCAGCAAGACCGGCTACGTGGTCAACCAGCACGCCCGCAGCCTGGTCACCCAGCGCTCCGGCTCGGTCGCCTTCATCCTCTCCGAGCCGCAGGACAAGCTCTTCGAGGATCCGAACTTCAACAACCTGCTGCGCGGCTGCACCCAGGTGCTGGCCGAGCACGACATCACGCTGCTGCTGACGGTGGCCGCCACCGCCGAGGACCGGCAGCGGATCGGCCGCTGGGTCACCGCCGGGCACGTCGACGGCGCGCTGCTGGTCTCCAACCATCTCGGCAGCCCGCTGATCGCCGAGCTCAAGGAGCGCGGGCTGCCGTTCGTCGTCTGTGGCCGCCCGCTGGGCCAGGAGCGCGACGTCACCTACGTGGCCTCCGACGACCGCGACGGTGCCCGGCAGATGACTGAATACCTGCGCTCGACCGGGCGGCGCCGGATCGCCATCATCACCGGCCCGCTGGACACGCCGGGCGGCGTCGACCGGCTGGCCGGCTACCGGGAGATCGCCGGCGCCGGCGACCCCTACCTGGTCGCCACCGGGGACTACACGCAGGCGTCCGGCGAGGCGGCGATGACCCGGCTGCTGAGCCAGGCGCCGGACCTGGACGCCGTCTTCGTCTGCTCCGACCTGATGGCGGCGGGGGCGATCACGGCGCTGCAGCGCGCCGGCCGGCGGGTGCCGGACGACGTCGCCGTCGGCGGCTTCGACGACAACCGGATCGCCACCACGACCACCCCGCTGCTGACCACGATCCGGCAGCCGTGGGCCCGGCAGAGCGCGGAGATGGTCCGGCTGCTGCTGGCCCACATCGACGGCGCCGAACACGCGGCGGTCATCCTGCCGACGGACCTGGTCGTCCGCGACTCCGCCTGAGCCGGCCGCCGTCCGGTCACCCGGGCCATGGGGAGCGGCACGCTCCCCATGGCCACGAACCGACCCCGGGCGGCGATCAGGCGGAGGGCCGCACCGGACTCGCGCTGCCGTTGAGCGCGCTCACGTCGGTGCCGGGCGCCTCGGTGCCGGGCACGGTCGTCCGCAGGCCGGTGCGGATCGTGTCGAGCATCGCCACGCCCTGCGCGGCCAGCGAGGCGACCACACTGTTGAGCCCCTCGGCGCCGTCGAGCACGGTGACGTTGGCGCCCTGCAGGCCCTGCGCCGCGGCCCGCAGCATCTCGGGCAGCTGCTGGATGACCATCTGGTCCAGGGCGATCCGGTCCTGCGCGGCGGCCGCCTCGGCGGACATCTTGGTGGCGTCCGCCTGGGCCCGGGCCAGCGCCCGGATCCGCTCCGCCTCCGCCTCGGCCGGGCGGACCACCTCGGCGATCAGCTCGGCCTGGCGCAGCTCGGCGTTCTTCTGCGCCACGACCGACCGCTCGACCAGCACGTCCTGCTGGGCGCGGGCGGCGGCGAGCGGCCCCGCCTGCGCGGCGGTCTGCTGGGCCTGATCGATCTCGGCCTGGTACTGCGCCCGGGCGATCGCCGTCTGCCTGGCGTACTCGGCCTGGTGGCGCTGGCTCTCCTGCTGGGCCATCGCACTGGCCTGGTCGGCCACCGCCTGTGCGACGTTGGCCTCCTGGTTGACCCGGGCCTGGTGCGGCGCCGCCAGCGCCCGGATGTAGCCGACGCCCTTGTCGTCGATGCTGCTGATCTGCAGCGAGTCGACGGCCAGCCCGATCCGGGCCATCTCGGTCTTGCTGGCGTCGACGATCGCGTCCGCGAGCGTCTGCTGCTCGCGGATGATCGACTCGACGGTCATGCTGCCGATGATGCTGCGCAGGTGACCGCTGAAGATCCGGCCGACCAGTGTGGACATCTGGCTCTGGTCGCCCTGGAAGCGGCGGGCGGCGGCGGCGATCGACTCGTGGTCGTCGCCGACCTTGAACGCGATGACGGCCTGCACCGCGAGGGTCAGGCCCTGCTTGGTGTAACAGTCCTCGATCACCTCGGCCTCCTGCATGGCCAGCGTCAGCCGGGTGGCCTTGGAGAACACCGGCATGACGTAGACGCCGTGCCCTGTGACGATCTTGAACGGCAACGCGTCCGTCCCACGCTGCTTCCGACCGCTGATCAGAAGCGCCTCGTTGGGGGCGGGCACCCGATAACCGAACACGTTTACAGCCCTTCTTCGCCGCCGCCGGCACCATCGCCCTGCGGCACAGTGGGCCATGGCTCGACGTCGATCTGGCGCGTGCCACGGTTGTTGATGACGAGTACCTCCGTGCCGACCGGCAGGGCCGCCGCGGCGTACGCCAGGTAATAGTGCGCGATGCCCTCCACTACCAATCGCACCTCTCCGGGGCGCTCTCCGCCGCGAATGCTGTGGATCACGGTGCCGACCCTGCCGACAACTGTTTGACTCGCCACGCCTGCATTGTGCGCCTCGCATGCGACAACCGGCGCGCGGCGTACCGGGCCGGCCCGGCGGCAGTGGCCGATCGGCCTTGCGTCTGACCGATATGGTGATCGCGGTGTGCCGGGAAGCCTGGTCGGCGTCGTATTTCGCCGTCGGCAGGGGAGCGCATCATGGTCGTCGACATCCTGCTCGCCGGGGCCGGTCTCGCCCTGCTGACCTGGGCCGCGGATCACCTGGTCGTCGGATCGTCGCGGCTGGCCGGCCGGCTGAGGATCAGCCCGGTGGTGGTCGGCGTCGTCGTGATCGGGCTCGGCACCTCGACGCCGGAGTTCCTGGTGTCCGGGCTCGCCGCGGCTCGCGGCGAGACGGGGCTGGCGGTGGGCAACATCGTCGGCTCCAACATCCTGAACCTGAGCCTTCTCCTCGGTGTCGCGGCGGTTATCGCCCCGGTCCCGGTCGCCGCGTCGGTGATCCGGCGGGAGGTCCCGCTCGCCGTGGCCGGCGTACTGCTGTTCGCCCTGCTGGTCCTCGCGGGCCTCGACGCCCGCAGCGCCGTCGTGCTCGCCGTGGCCTGCGCCGCGGCGCTGTGGCTGCTGATCCGGTGGGCACGATCCGGCCGGCCGGATCAGGGGCTGACCGTGGAGGCGGGCGGCCCCGGCGGCGATCGGCCAGCGCCCGGACGGTGGTGGGCCGAGCCGGTCCGCGCGCTGCTCGGCCTGGCCGGCGTGCTGCTGGGCGCCCAACTGCTGGTCGTCTCCGCCTCCTCGGTCGCGGCCGCGCTCGGGGTGTCACCGGTCGTCATCGGCTTCACGCTGGTGGCGATCGGCACCTCGCTGCCCGAACTCGTCACGACGGTGCAGGCGCAGCGGCGGGGCGAGTCGGACCTGGTGATCGGGAACCTGTTCGGAAGCAACCTGTTCAACAGCCTGGCCGGCGGCGCGGTGATCGGCTTCGCGGACGGCGGCACTGCGGCTCGCGGCGGCCCCGCCCTGGTCGCGGTCATGGTGCTGGGAGCGCTGCTGGCCGGGGCGCTGATCTTCGGCGGCCGCAGCCTGACCCGGCGGCACGGTGTCCTGCTCGGCCTGGCCTACCTGGCGACCGTCCCGCTGCTGCTGTCCGCCTGACGGGAGGTGCCGGGTGAGCCGCGCCGGCCGGCGCAGTCGCATTGGCTACACAGCGACGGGGTTGAACCCGGCGAGGGGCAGAGTGCGGACTGGGGTTCCGCGGAGGAGGCGAAGGTCATGAGGAAGCGGATGCTCGCCATCGCACTGGCCGGCCTGGTCGTCGTCGGTGCCGCCCCGCCCGCGTCGGCGCGGTCCGCGCGGGTGGATCTCGACAGCGTACGAGGCTGGAACGAACTGGCCCTGACCGCGGTGCGTGCCAACCGGTCCACGGACGCCGACGCCGCTCGCCTGTACGCCATGGTGAACGTGGCGATGTACGACGCGGTCAACGGCCTCGCGGGCAGGCACGGCCGGACGCCGGCGCTGGTTCCCGGGCCAGGCCCGCGCGGCGCCGACGAGCAGGCGGCCACCGTGGCGGCGGCCGCCGCCGGGCTGGTGGCGCTGGACCCGGCGCGCGCGGCCGGCTACGACGCGCGCCTCGCCGCCGACCTGGCCCGCCTGCCCGACGCGGGCGCGGCGGCGAGCGGGGCGGGCTGGGGCCGGCGGGTCGGTGAGTCGGTGGTCGCCAACCGTGCCGGCGACGGCTCCACCCCGGTCGAGAGTCAGCCCGCCGGTGCCGGGCCGGGCGTTTTCCGCGCCGCCTGGTCCGGCGCGCAGTACCGCAACGTCCGGCCGTTCGCGGTCACGGACCCCGTGCGGTTCCTGCCCGGGCCGCCGCCCGCACTCGGCAGCGTGCCGTACGCGGCCGCCTTCGCCGAGGTGGCGGTGCTCGGCAACGCCGCGCTGCCGGCGCCCGACCTGCTCGACACGTACCAGTTCTGGTCGCTGCCGGCCGGCTCGAGCCAGCCGCCGGGAGAGTGGCTGCGGATCGCGCTGTCCGTGGCGCACGACCGGCGGCTTCCCCTTGCCGAGCAGGTCCGGCTCACCGCGCTGCTCACCATGGCGCTGGCCGACACCACGGTGGTGACGGTGGCCACCAAGTACACGTACCGGCACTGGCGGCCGACCACCGCGATCCGTGAGGCGGACAACGACGGCAACCCGGTCACCGCGCCCGACCCCGCCTGGACGGCCCGCGCCGGCAGCGTCGGCGGCACGCCCGAGTACGTCTCCGGCCACAGCTCGTACAGCGGCGCGGGAGCCGCGATGCTGGCGGGCTTCTTCTGCGACGACGCGATCCCGTTCACCCATGCCACCGACTCGGCGCCGGGCGGTGCGGCCCGCAGCTACCCGGGCTTCGCGGCGGCCGCGGCCGAGGCGGGCCGCTCCCGGGTGTACGGCGGGCAGCACTTCGAGTTCAGCAACCAGGCCGGCCTGAGCCTGGGCCGCGGCGTAAGCGTCGAGGTTCTCGCCACGAAACTGCTACGCCGTGACGGCGGCGCACACTTCGGCACCTGCCCCCGTTGATCGGCCCATCCCGCGACGTCGATCATGTCGTCCGCGGCGTCGCCGCCGCACTGCTGTTCCGGCCTCCGATACCGACGCGGCGGCCATTGACGCACAGTTCCTGCTGTGCCGCCGGAACCTGCCGGAATCCATATTGCAGAGGCGCGCCTCAAACACGGTTTCGCCGGCGCCGTGTCCTCGGAAACGCCCGAATTCTCACCTGTGCGCTATCCTCTGTGGATGTCTCTCCCTCGGTCGAATGCGCCCGCCGATTTCCACGCAATAGCGGTCGACGCCGCGATTGCCGGAGCGGAGGCAATACGCAAGCTGCGCGGCGGGGCACCCTTGGATACCGTCCGGCTCGGCGTCTCGGACAAGGGCGGCGTGGAGGATTTCGTGACGGCCGCCGATTTCGCCGCCGAGGAGGCCGTCGTCGCGGTCATCCGCCGGGCTCGACCGGACGACCGGATCATCGCCGAGGAATCGGGTCTCCACGACGGCTCGAGCGACGTGGAATGGTATGTGGATCCGCTCGACGGCACCGCCAACTTCATCGCCGACAAGCCGGCCTACGCGGTCAGCGTCGCCGCCTGCCGGCAGGACCGCACGATCGCCTCGGCCGTTTATCGCCCGGCGGATCGGCGCTGGCTGGCGACCGCCCCGGAGGGGAGTCTGCAGGGAAACCTGGCACCCGGGGCCAACGACCGGGACTCGTTGTCGAGTGCGACGATCTCCCTGAGCCGACCACACGAACCGGGCCGCTACCGGGAGGCCATGCTCCTGCTCGAGGCGCTGCTGCCGACGGTGGCGGCGGAGCGCCGGGTGGGCTCGGCGGCCTGCGCACTTCTCGAGGTCGCCACCGGCCGGCTCGACGCCTACGTCTCGGTGGACATACCGCGATGGGACACCGCTGCCGGGCATCTTCTGGTGGAACGCGCCGAGGGGTGCGTGCGGACCGTTCGCCTCGGGTCCGGCACGCCCGTGTGCATCGCCGCCGGGCCCAGCCTCGCCCGGTTGCTGGAGCGGGAGGTGACCAGGCAATTCCCGCCGACGTCCTAAGTGTGCTGGGCGTCGCCGCCGTTACGCTCCCTGGGCAGATCGTGGGTCCAGTTCTCGTTCATCCACGGCATGCCGACGAGGAGCTTGGCCGTGTCGTAGCGACCCTTTTTCCCGGTGTCCCGGCCGACGAAGTCGGGATGCACGACCGCGTTACGGCGGGAGTACAGTGCGGCGGTCCTGACCTCGACCGACGGTGCGTTTCGTGCTATCCATTCCGAGGCCGCGCGCAAAGCCTCGCCGGTGTCATTGGTGCACGTCACCAGAACGATTCGCTTGAATTCGGACAGGTTCGACGGACCGCTGGTGATCACGGTCGTCCGGACGCCATCGATGCCGCGTTTCAACTCGATCGCAAAGACCAGTGGCGCCTGGATGGTCAACCCGTCGAGAAGGCCGGCCAATACGCCACCCACGATCGCGCCGCTACGACTGATCGCCACCACGGCCTCGGGGTGGAATGTCGAGTCCGCCTTCATCCTCTTCACCAAGCGGTCAAGATCACGCATGATCAGCCGGAACGGCATCCGCCGTCCGCGCGGAACATATCGAAGGTAAAAGGCGACTATCAGGGTGGCGACCAGACTGGACAGAACGCCGACCAGAAAGTTTTCCGCATCCATTGTCGTGATCTCCGACGTCGTTGTCGAGGACTGGCTCCCGATGACTGGATACGATACTCAACAGCCGCCACGGCCAGAACCGTGGCCCCGGACACTCGTGACCGGAAACAATTCCCGAAGAATTCTCGATTGAGTCGCGGTGAGCCGGAGGGCCACGGTCGCGTCGCTGTGCGCCCCGGCGGCGGGCTCGGGTGGCGGCGGCGAAGCCGTCTAGGTATGCCTAGGCCGCCTCAGGCCCCGGCTAAACCCCGCTGACCAGCGAAGATAGGTAGGTGCTTCCGATGTGGTGGCTCCACCGCCGACCGAGGATTGACCCATCACCGGTTGACGAGGAGACAAGCCATGATGATGCACCCGGACGTGTTGAGTGTGCTGGCGAACGCCCGCCACCGCGAGCTGATCGCCGAGGCCGACCAGCGGCGCCTGCTCAATCTGGCCCGCAAGGCACGCGTGGCCCGCCGGGCCGGTAAGGCTTCGCCCGCCCGCGAGAGGCTCCCCGGTACCCTGGCGTCGTGCGAGCCGGCCGGGGTGGTGCCAGCCCGATGATGATCGGGCGCGAGGGCGAGCTGCGCCGGCTGGCGCGGCTCGCCTCGGCGCGTGAGCCGGCGGTCGCGATCATCGGGGGCGAGCCGGGCATCGGAAAGACCCGGCTGGTGCACGAGCTGCTGGCGACCCTGCCGGCGGAGACCGTGACGTTGGTCGGCCAGGCGGAACCCGGCTCGCTGTCCCGGCCCTACGAGGTGCTCCTTGACGCCATCGGCGGCCGGCCGGAGGCCGACGAGGAGCAGCTGGCGGCGCTCGCGGACCCGCGGCGCAGCCCGGTCGAGCGGCTGCACATCGGCCTCGCCGTCCTGGCCGACCTGATCGGCGACGCGCCCGCGGTCATCGTCTTCGAGGATCTGCACTGGGCCGACTCGGAGAGCGCGACGCTGTTCGAGCGGATCGCCGACCAGCGCGGGCCGCGCCTGCTCATCGGGACGTACCGGCCGGACGAGGTGACCCGCCGGCAGCCGGTGGCCGGCCTGCTGGCCAGGATGGAACGCCGGCACGCCGTCACACACGTACGCCTGGACCGCCTCGCCCCCGCGCAGACCGCGGCGCTGATGGCGGCGGTCACCGGCGCGCCGGCGCCGCTGCGCGCCGCGACGGCGCTGCACCACCGCACCGGCGGCAACCCGTTCTTCCTGGAGGAGCTGCTGCGCGCCCTGCCGGGATACGACGTGGGGGCGCTGGTCGAGCAGCCGCTGCCGTGGAGCCTCGCCGAGCTGCTGCGCCGCCAGGTCGACGATCTCGACCCGGTCAGCCACCGCGTCGTCGAGGCGGCCACCGTGCTCGGCCACCGCATCCCGTTCGACCTGCTCGCCGACGTCGCCGGCGCGGGCGAGGACGAGCTCATCGTCGTGCTGCGCGACCTGGTCACGCGGGGTGTCCTGGTCGAGTCCGGCGAGGACGAGTTCGCGTTCCGGCACGCGCTGGTGCGCGAGGCGATCGCCGACCAGATGCTCGGCCGGCAGCGTCGCCGGCTGCACGAGGCGGCGCTGGAGGCGCTGCTGGGCGGCGGCTCCTCCGACCCGGCCATGGTGGCCCACCACGCCCGCGGCGCCGGCCGGTACGAGGACATGATCGCCGCGGCGCGCCGCGGCACCGCGCTCTACCTCGCCATCGGCTCGGCCTACCAGGCCCTGCAACTGGCAGAGATGGGCCTCGACGAGGTGCCCGACGACACCGGCCTGCTCGCCGCCGCGGCCCGCGCGGCGTGGCTGGCCGGCCTGCTCGACGACGCGCTGCGCTACGGCCGGCGCTGGCGGGACCTCGCCGACACCACGACCGACCGCGCCGAGTCGCTGTATCTCCTGGTCCGCCTCGCCTGGGAGTCCCGCGAGACCAATGAGATGTGCGCCCTGACGCACGCCATCGAAACCCTCATCGCGCAGCTTCCGCCGGGCGCCGGCCAGGCGCGGGCGATGACCGCCATCGCGCAGTCCGCGTACCTGCGCGACGACCTCGACGCGGCGCTGCTCTGGTCCGACCGGGCGCTGGCGCTGGCGGGCGAGTTCGACCTGCCGGCCATCCGGCTGGCCGCGCTGGTGGAGAAGGGCTCGGCGCTGACCGAGCGCCCGCACACCGCCGCCGACGGCCGGGAGATCCTGTCCGGCCTCGTCGACGAGGCCGAGAAGGCGGGGGAGTGGGTGCTGGCCGCCCGCGCCCTCAACGTCCTGGTGCACGGCGAGCCGCCCACCTCGCCGGCCGAGCACGCCGAGACCCTGGAACGGATGCGGGTCGACGCCGAACGGGCCGGCTTCGAGTCGCTCGCGGTGGCCACCTACTTTCAGGGCCGGGCCCGGCTGGCGTTGCGGGCCGGCGACCTGCGCGCGGCGATCGCGGCGCTGGAGGAGGGGCACGAGCAGGACCGCAACTACCGGCGCCGGGGCCGCTGGGCCGACTACCACGGCGTCTTCCTCACCGGGCTCTACCTGGAGGCGGGCTCGCTGGACCGGGCCGAGCGGCTCATCGCGGACCTGGCGGCGCTGCCCAACAACCCGCCGACGACGATTCCCGGCCTCGCCTTCCACGTCGCCTGCCGCCGCTCGGACCTGCCGCGCGCCGAGGCGAGCCTGGACGAGCTCATCGCGGCCCTGGCCGGGCAGCCGTGGCGCAGCGGCGAACAGGCACACGATCTGATCTCCGCCGCGCTGGAGATCGGCCTGCCCCCGCACCGGCTCGACCAGATGGCCGCCGCGCTGCTCGACGCCGAGGTGTGGGACGCCTACCGGACGCTTGTCGACGCCCAGCTCGCGGAGGCGCGCGGCCACCACGCCGAGGCGCTGGCCGGCTACCTGTCCATCGTCGAGGCACACATCCTGGGCCCGGCGACCCGCGGCACCGTGCGCGTCGGCGCCGCCCGCTGCCTGCTCGCGGGCGACCGGCGCGAGGCGGCGGCCGCCCAGCTCGAGGCGGCCGCACCCCTGCTGGCCGGGTGGGGCGGCTGGCGGGTGGCCCAGCTCGCCCAGGTCCGCGCCCAGCTGGGCCTGGCCCCGGCCGGCGCGCCACCGGGCGTCACCGGCCCGGCCGCGCTGACGCCCCGCGAGCGGGAGGTGGCGGTGCTGATCAGCGACGGGCTGACCAACACCGAGCTGGCCCGGCGCCTCTACATCTCACCGAAGACCGCGGCCGTGCACGTCTCGAACATCCTGCGGAAGCTGGGCGTCTCGTCCCGGACCGAGGTCGGCGACCTGGTCGGCCGCTGCTGACCGCCCTGGAGGCAGGGCCGGGTCAGCAGCTCGATCGCGTGCCCGCCGGGTCCTTGAAGGAGGCCGCGACCGCCGTGCCCGGTGTTGGTCTCGCCGGGCCGCTTCATCCGCGGGCCGGCCGCCGGGCCATCAGGCCGACGACGCCTCCCAGAACGCCATGGCGAGGCCGAAGGCGCGGAGGTCCCCGGTCGTCGTGCCGGTCATCCTGTTCATGGCGTAGGCGATGGTGGTCCGCGCGTCCAGGTCGATGATGGCCAGCGAGCCGCCGTAGCCGCCCCAGTACAGCGTGTTCGGGTGCGGCATGAGCCCCCGGTCCAGCGCGAATCCCAGCCCGAACCGGATCGGCACACCCAGGATCAGGTCGACGCCCTCGACCTGTGGTTCCAGCGCCCGCCGGCACCCGGCCTCGGACATGAAGCGCCGTCCCCCGGCCGTGCCGCCGTTCGCCAGGATCGCGTGGATCTCGGCGATGGCGCGCGCGTTGCCGATGCCGCCGACCGCGGGGATCTCCGCGCCGCGCCAGGCCCGGGTGCGGGTGATGTCGACATCCAGCTCGGGGTTGGCGGCCATGTTCGCCTGCAGTTCGGTGTCGCCCCCGGCACTTGCCGGCGGCGGGCCCGGGGGCGCGATCAGGTCGGCGACCCGGGCGTCGTCTCCCGCGGACAGGCCGATGTGGAAGTCCGCGCCCAGCGGCCCGGCGATCTCCTCGCGGAACACGGTGCCCAGCGACCGCCCGGTGATCCGCCGCACCACCTCGCCGACCAGGTATCCCTGTGTCATACCGTGGTAGCCCGACCTCGTCCCCGGCGCCCAGTACGGCTCCTGGGCGGCCAGCAGCGCGGTCGCCTTCTCCCAGTCGTACAGGTCGTATCTCGTCATCGGCGCGCGCCAGCCGGACAGCCCGGCCGAGTGGCTCATCAGCTGGGCGACCGTGACGGCCTCCTTGCCGCCCGCGGCGAACTCCGGCCAGTAGCGCGCCACCGGCGCGCCGAAGTCGAGCTCGCCGCGGTCCGCGACCAGCAGGGCGGTCAGCGCGGTCATCGTCTTGGTGGTGGAGTAGACCCCGACGATGGTGTCCTCGCGCCAGACTCTGCTGCGGCCCTCGTCGGCGAATCCGCCCCAGAGGTCGACGACCGTCTCGCCGTCGACGGTCACGCAGAACGAGGCGCCGACGTCCTCGCCGCTCGCCAGATTCTCGTCGAACGCCGCACGCACTTCCGCAAACCGTTCCGTCATCGGCCGATGATGGCGGACCGCCCGGCGTCCCGTCGATTCATTTGCGGCTCAACGCATCGCCGGGAAGTCCGCCCCGTCGTTGAGCCGGTCGATGAGGGCCGGGACGGCGCCTCGTCCGCCGTTGGCGTCCAGCCAGCGCTGGACCCGGCACGCGGCCCTCGAATACACCTGCGGGTCGGCGCCCGCCGCGGCGAGCCAGGCGGGCAGCGTCTGCGGCAGCGGACCGTCGAACGGGACACGGCAGTGCTCGCCCAGGTAGCGCGGGTCGTCGGAGACGACAACGGCGAGCCCCTCGTCGAACCACTGCGGCACCTCGCCGTCGAGCCGCCGGTGCAGCTCGACGTGGGCCACCTCGTGCGAGGCGATCACGGCGTCGAGCCCGTGGGGCGACAGCATGACGGCACGGTCGAGAACGGCGATGCCCTTCTCCCCGCCGCCCCCGATCCGGGAGTAGCAGCCGTCGGTGAAGCAGGCGACGAGGCGCGGATCGGACTCGCGGCCGCCGTAGAACGCCTCGACCCGCCGGCGCGCCTCGGCCGCGATGGTGGTGAGCTGATCGCGCTGGGCGGCGGTGAGGCCCCGTTCGCCGTAGAGGTTGTCGCCGACGCGCGTCAATCCGAAGCAGCGCGGGCAGGTCGTCGCCGCGACCGCCGGATAGGCCACGACGAGCCCGCCGGCCGCGAGCAGCAGCAGCACCACGATGCCGCCCAGTGTCCAACGCAGCCGTTTCCGCACCCGGCGATCGTAGAGCAGGTGGATCGGGCTTGGCTGGGCGTCGTGGGTGGCATTTTGCTTGCGGTGGACGGGTGGGGCCGGGGGTGCCCACGAACAGCGTAGAAACGAACCACCAGCAGTTCGT
>NZ_JBEZXZ010000173.1:0-13926 GCF_040638275.1 Actinoplanes sp. NPDC026623
CCGGGCAACCCTGCCGGGTGCCCGGGCGGCGTCGCCCGGGCGGCGTCGCCCGCCGTTGGTGCCCGGCGCCCGGCAGAGGTGCCCGGCGTGGGTGCCCGGCGCCCCGCAGTGGCGTCCGGCACCAGGCCGCGAGCCGAGGATGCCGCCGAGGCAGGGCACCGACGCCCGGCAGTGGCGTCCGGCACCAGGCACCGGCGCCCAGGCAGCCACGCCTGCACCGGCGCCCCGGCAGCCCCTGCCTGGCGCCAGGCACTGGCACCCGGCACGGGCACCGGCATCCGGCCGAGGCGTTCGGGAGTGGGGTGATTCGACTTCTAGGGGGTCGGCCATTCGTGGACCGGGATGTTCTCGTGCATCGGCGGAAGGTAGTGCTGCAGCATCCCGTGCAGCGCCGCCTGCCGGTCCATCCCCGTGCCCTCCAGCGCGTGCAGCGTCTCCACCTGCCAGGTCGCGCCGTTGCGGCCGGTGAGGCAGCGCTGCTCGACGATCCCCAGCAACCGGTCGCGCTCCCCGGGGGAGACGCCCCACCGGTCGAGACCCTCGTGCGCCAGCGGCAGCAGCCGCCGCAGGATCAGCTCCGACACCGGTACGTAGCCCAGCCCGGGCCAGAACACCGACGCCGCGATGCCGTGCCGGGCACCGGAGTGGAAGTTCTCCTCCGCCGCGCTGAAGGACATCTGCGTCCAGATCGGACGGTCGGCCTCGGCGAGCATCCGGACCAGGCCGTAGTAGAAGGCGCCGTTCGCGACCGTGTCGACGACCGTGGGCCCGGCCGGGAGCACCCGGTTCTCGATCCGCAGGTGCGGCCGGCCGTTGACGACCGCGTAGATCGGCCTGTTCCAGCGGTAGACGGTGCCGTTGTGCAGGCGCAGTTCGCTCAGTTGCGGGGTGTCGCCGCTCTCCAGGATCTGCTCCGGGTCGTCGGAGTCGCAGACCGGCAGCAGGGCCGGGAAGTAGCGGACGTTCTCCTCGAACAGGTCGAAGACCGAGGTGATCCAGCGCTCGCCGAACCACACCCGCGGCCGGACGCCCTGCGCCCGGATCTCCTCCGAGCGGGTGTCGGTGGCCTGCTCGAACAGGGGGATCCGGGTCTCACGCCAGAGCTCGCGACCGAAGAGCAGGGGCGAGTTGGCGCCCAGCGCGACCTGCACGCCGGCCACGACCTGGGCCGCGTTCCAGTACGCCGCGAACTGCTCGGGGCTAACCTGCAGGTGGAACTGGGTGCTGGTGCAGGCCGCCTCGGGCGCGATCGAGTCGGTGGTGACCGCCAGCCGGTCGATGCCGTCGATGCGGATGTCGAGGTCCTCGCCGCGGGCGGCGAAGATCTGCTCGTTGAGCAGCGCGTAGCGGGGGTTCGCCGACAGCGCGTCCGCGGTCAGGTGCTCGCGGCGCAGGGTCGGCAGGATGCCGATCATCACCATGTGTGCGCCGGCGCCGCGGGCGTGCTGCTCCGCGTTGTTGAGGCTGGCCCGCAGCTCGCGTTCGAGGTCGGCGTTCTCGTCGCCGGCCAGCCGGCGCGGCGCAACGTTGATCTCGACGTTGAACTGGCCCAGCTCGGTCTGGAAGTCCGGGTCGGCGATCGCCTCGAGCACCTCGGCGTTGCGCATGGCCGGGTCGGCGTTGTCATCGACCAGGTTGAGCTCGATCTCCATCCCGGTGAGCGGGCGTTCGAACTCGAAGCGTGACTCGCGGAGCATCTCCGCGAACACGTCGAGACTGCGTCTGATCTTCTGCCGGTACCTGGACCGGTCCTCGCGGGTGAATGTCCTCTGGTCGACCTCTTCGCCCACCGCGCACCGCCCCTCTGCCTGCATCTATGCTCTCGTGGTCCGTCCGCCGGCGCATCACCTCACGCGTCGTTTGCCCCGGAGGTTCTTGCGTGCGTCGCATACCTGCCCTTTTCGTCGCCGTGGCAATCGCGGAGGCCTGCAGCTGGGCGGCGCTGCTGCTCGGCATGTTCTTCAAGTACGGGGCGGCGGGCAACGAGATAGGCGTGCACATCGCCGGGCCGGTGCACGGGGCGTTGTTCACCGCCTATCTGGCGGTCACCGTCGTGCTGGCGCGGGTGGCCCGCTGGAAGTGGTGGGTGACGCTGATCGCGCTGGCCTGCTCGGTGCCGCCGTTCGCCACGGTCGCCTTCGAACGCTGGGCGCGGTCACGCGGTCTGCTCCGGGTCGTCGAGGTTGAGCCCGCACCGCAGTCCTGACCGGCTGGGCACGGCGGGGATCACCCGCACCCGTACGAACGGGCGGGGCGATCCCGCGGTCGCGGTCAGCTGATCCAGGCCACCGCGAGGGCCATGACGATCGTCAGGCCGAGCCCGGCCTGGATCAGCAGCCCGGGACCGAGATGTGACCACATCGTCGGGATCCGCGGGGTCAGGGGCTGCAGCGTGGTCAGGTTGACGAGATGGTGCAGCTTCACCGGCAGGTCCGGATCCTTCTGCGCCCGGGTGTGCAGCTGTACGAGGTCGTCGCGGTGCAGCGCCGACTGTGGCAGCTGCCCGTGCATCTCCACCTCGTAGATCTGGCCCAGCTCGTCCCGTAGCCGTACCTCGGTGACGAGATATTCGGGGCCCTTCTTCAGGTCTTTGAAGCTGCGCCGGGTGCCTCGGCCGCCGCTGCGCAGCAGGGCGAGCAGCAGGGCGCCGACGGCATGGGCGATGGACGCCGTCAGGTAGACGGCGACGAGCAGCGGCTGGTCGACCTTGACCTCGCGGGTGTAAGAGGCCCGGAAGCCGATGAATCGCCCGGTGATGACGGGACCGGCGTGCCGGAGGATCCGCTCGCGGTAGAGCTCGGTGTCGTCCATGGGGACATCTCCTGGGGTGGGGAGACCTACTTCGCTTGAGCGTACGGAGAGCGATGCATCGAACACAGTGCGTGATCAACTAGCGAGGGGCGCGGGGGTGGTGACGCCCCGATCGGCTCGGTTTAGCACCGGTCACGCAGGGTATTCGTCCGTTACGCCCTTTATTGCAGGGATCCGCCACATGGGACCGGCGCCGCCTCCCGGCGCACGCCCGGCCTGCTGGGGAGCCCGCCGGTGGGTCCGTCGTCCGTCTACCGATTGGGCGAAACGGTCACGGAGCGGAGTGCGACACGGTGAACTTGTGCTGAACGCCTGTCGCGGGCGATCTACGGGGGTGGGACGGCATGGAACTGAGCGGTATTAAATATATTAATCCGGACAGTGTGTTGGCGCGGACGGCCTGGGAAATGGTGCAGACCCACGGCGGCGGCCTGGGACCGCACGACGGCATGGACACCTGCCCGGTCTGCAACGAGCCCCTTCCCTGCCAGGCCGGGCTCGCCGCCGCCGAGGTCGTCGCGGCCGCGGGACTGGCGGAGTCGTCAGGCCTGGTCGAGGCGGCGCGCCAGGGGCGGGGCTCCCCGCTCGGCCACCGGGATCCGCTCTCGCCGAACCCCCCGGTCTACCCGGCATCCGCGTCCGCCTACGCGGCGTCCACCTACGCCGAGCCCGCCGGATCGCCGCCCGAGCCGGCCTACCCCCCGCCCCCGGCCCCGCCGTCCTTCGACGCACTGCGCGACCCGTCGCCCCCGGCCCCGTCGTCCTTCGACGCGCTGCGCGACCCGTCGCCCCCGGCCCCGCGGTCCTTCGACGCGCAGCGCGACCCGTCGCGCAACGCGTCGGCCCCGCCGTCCTTCGACGCGCTGCGCGATCCGCTGAGCGCACCCTCGTCCGCGGCCGAGCCCAAGCACCACAGCTTCGAGTCCGAGCTTCGGCCGCCGCCGTACGGGGAGGGGCAGATCCCGTCCGGTCAGCCGTCGCACTGGCCGGCCGATCCCGGGCAGGCCGCGTCGGGCGGCTTCGGCGGGACCTCGTCGGGTCTCACGCCGCCCGGTCCCGAATCCTTCGGCCCGGCGTCCGGCGGTTCGCCAGCGGCGCGGCCCGCGCAGGAGCCACCCGGTCCGGAGGCCTTCGCCCCGCCGGAAGCCCCGGCGCCGCCCGCCGGAGCCCGGCCCGCCGGAGGCCCGTCTGTGGGTGGCCCGCCCGCCGGTGGCCCGTCTGTGGGTGGCCCGCCCACGGGGCGGGCGAGTCTTGGCGGGCTGGCCTCCCGGGTGCCGGGTGCCAGCGGGTTCGGCGCCGGCTCGGTGCCGGACGATGCCGGCGCCGGCCGGCCCGCCGCGGCCCGGCCGGAGCCGGTCGCCCCCGCGCCGCCGCGTCCGGGTCCCGACGTGGATCCGCTGCTGCTCGGGCCGCCGTTGTTCGCCCAGCAGAACCGGCCCCTCGACGCGCCGCGCTTCACCCCGTCGGCCCGCCCGCCGGAATCCCGCCGGGAGAGCCCCGAGCCCGCCTGCCACAACAGCGTGCCGCCCGCCCAGCCACCCGTACCGGATGAGCTCACCCGGCCGCCGGCCGGCGAGGTGACCGCGCAGGCGCCGCAGGCGGAATCCGTGCAGAGCCGGCCGGCCCCGGCGCCCGAGGCCGCGCGGCCGGGAGTGGACGAGCAGTTCGCCCGGCGCCCGCAGGCGGCAGACCATCCCGTACGGGCACAGCAGCCGGAACGCGCGGGCGGCGCCGCCCCGCTCGGCACCCCGGCCCGGTCCTCGCGACCGCCGCTCGAACCGCCGCAGATGGGCCAGCTCAACCGCCCGATCGATCCGGCCGCCCAGCCGGCGGCGAACAACGTCCCCGAGCCCGGCGCCGCGATCCACCCAGCGCAGCCCGCCCAGCAGGCGCAGCCCGCCCAGCAGGCGCAGCCCGCCCAGGCGCCCTACCCCGGCGCGATCGCCCCGCTGGGCCCGCCGCCGGCGGCCGCGCAGCACCCGGGCCGGGAGGCCGGCCATCAGGCGGGGGCCGCACACCTGCCGGGCGCCGCGCATCACCACCCGCCGTCGGGCCTGCCGAACTGGCCGGCACCGGGCGGTCAGGAGGCCGGTCAGCAGCGCCCCGGCGATCCCGGCGCCGCCGACCCGAACGGGACCCAGCCCACCCGCTCGCCCGCACGCCCGCCGCTCGAGCCGCCGCAGATGGGCCAGCTCAACCGCCCGCTGCAGCCGCCGCCCGAGGACCCGACCGGGATCCCGTCCGGCCTGCCGGCCCGGCCCGCGCCGAAGCCCGAGAGCCCGCGGCCCGCGTCCGGCGCCGAGGAGGAGGGGCCCAGCGGTCTGCCGCCGCGCTCGTAGGTCACGCCAGGGCCGTCAGGTGCGTCCACACCACCTTGCCGTCGGGCACCGGCAGGACGCCCCAGGCGTCGGTCAGCTCGCGGACCAGTTGCAGCCCGCGTCCGCCGGTGTCGCTGGTGTCCGGATTCCGGGGGCGGGGCATCGTCCGGCTGCCGTCGCGTACGGTCAGGCAGACCCGGCCGTCGCGCAGCCCGACGGTGAATTCCATCGTGGTGTGCGCGTGCCGGACGACGTTGGCGACGAGTTCGGTGGCGACCAGCGCGGCGACGGCGGAGACCTCGCGGCGGTGCCAGGCGGTGCAGGCCTGGTTGACGAGCTGGCGCACCTGGCGGCAGGCGTCCGGCACCGGCCGCAACCGGACCCTGATGCGGCGCGGCTCGGGCTCGGCGCCCGCGTCGGCCAGCGCCTCCTCGCAGCTTGCCGCGGTGCCGACCGAGGCGCAGCCGGGCCACGCGGCGATCGTCGCGGTGGTCTGCGGGCCGGCGCCGCAGAGCACGATCGGCACGGCCGGCCACTCGGCCGTGCGGCACACGATGGAGCTGAGCACGGCCAGCGCGCCCGGCTCGGAGACCTCCAGCTCGGACACGTCGATCAGCAGCGCCTCCGGTTGGGCGGAGAGGCAGCGCCCGACCGCGTTCTCCAGCGCGTCGCCGGTGACGAGGTCCAGGACGCCGCTGACGCGCAGGATCGCCACCGGAAGATCCCGCTCCGGCCGGCAGACCAGCTGGCTCGTCATCTGCTTCCCTTCACTGCCCGACGTGCCGCACCCGGCACAGTCGCCGGTCTCCTGTGCCCGCCGATTGACCCAGGCAAACGCCCCGGAGGGTGGCGAGCGACACAGAACGGGCGTGCGAGGCGCGGCTAGGCTCGGCACATGGCGCAGCGGAGGGTGGGACTGCCGGCTCTGCTGCCATATCTGCGCGAGCACCGCGGCACCCTCGCCGTCGTCGGCGGGCTGTCGCTGATCACCGCCGTCGTGGCGCTGGTGCAGCCGGTCCTGGTCCGCAACGTCCTGGACGGCATCTCGGCGGGCACGCCGATCGACGGCGCGGTCGCCCTGCTCGTCGTCCTGCTGCTGACCGGCGCGGCGCTCGACGGGCTGCGCGACTTTCTGCTGCAGCGCACGGCGGAGGGCCTGGTGCTCACGACCCGCCGCCGCCTGGCCCGTCACCTGCTGCGCCTGCCGATCTCCGAGTACGACACCCGTCGCACCGGTGACCTGCTGTCCCGGGTCGGCGCCGACACCACGCTGCTGCGGGCCGTCGTCACGTCCGGGCTGTTCGAGGTCGTGACGGGCGCCGTGATGGTCGTCGGCGCGACGATCGCCATGGCCGTGCTCGACCCGCTGCTGCTCGGGGTCACCGCGGCCGGGCTCGCCGTGGGCATGACCATCGCCATCACCGTCTCGCGGCGCGTGCGCAACCTGTCCGAGCAGGCGCAGGCCCGGCTGGGAGAGATGACCTCGGCGGTCGAGCGTTCCATCTCGGCGGCCCGGACCATCCGGGCCAGCGGCGCCGAGGAGCGCGAGGCCGAGACGGTCGGGCTCAGCGCCACCCAGGCCTACGACGCGGGGATGCGGGTGGCCCGCCTGCGCGCGCTCATCGGCCCCGCCTCGACGGCGGCCACCCAGGGCGCGTTCCTGCTGGTGCTCGGGGTCGGCGGGGCCCGGGTGGCGGCCGGCTCGATCAGCGTCGGCGACCTGGTGGCCTTCATCCTGTTCCTGTTCTTCCTGATCATGCCGCTGGGGCAGGCGCTGAACGCCTACACCCAGCTGCAGACCGGGCTGGGCGCGCTGCAGCGCATCGAGGAGGTCCTGGACCTGCCGTCCGAGACGGCGGCGGACCGTCCGGGCCTGGCGACGGCCGTGATCGGGGAGCCCGCGGTCGTCTTCGAGAACGTGACCTTCGGATACCCCGGAGGGGCGCCGGTGCTGCGGGACGTGTCGTTCAGCGTCCCGGCCGGCAGCCGCGTCGCGCTGGTCGGGCCGTCCGGCGCGGGCAAGTCGACGGTGCTGGCGCTGATCGAGCGCTTCTACGAGATCACCTCGGGGGTCATCCGGGTCGGCGGCGTCGACGTGCGGGACCTGCCGCGCGACGCGCTGCGCCGCATGCTCGGCTACGTGGAGCAGGAGGCGCCGGTGCTGGCCGGCACGCTGCGCGACAACCTGCTGCTCACCGCCCCCGGCGCGGACTCCGCCCGGCTCCTGGCCGCGCTCGACGAGGTCAACCTCGGGGCGCTCGTCACCCGTACGCCGGAGGGCCTGGACGTGCAGGTGGGTGAGGGCGGCGTCCTGCTCTCGGGCGGCGAACGGCAGCGGCTGGCGATCGCACGCACCCTGCTGGCGGATTCGCCGATCCTGCTGCTGGACGAACCGACGAGCAACCTGGACGCCCGCAACGAGGCGGCCCTGCGCGAGGCGATCGCGGCGGCGTCCTTCCAGCGCACGCTGATCGTGGTGGCACACCGGCTGAGCACGGTCGTCGACAGCGACCGGATCGTGGTCGTCGAGGCCGGCCGGGTGGTCGCGGTCGGCCCGCACCGGGAACTTCTCGACACCAGCCCGCTCTACCGCGAACTCGCGGCACACCAGCTGCTGGTCTCCTGAGCCCATCTCCCGAGCCCAGGTCGGATCGCGCTCTCGGCGAAACGACCGGGAGTCGGCACCACGTCCCAAGGTAAGTGAAGTACCGTAACCGCCCATGGGTGTGTCGCAGCGGTTCAAGAACCGGTTCCGTAAGTTTCTGCAGCGTCCGGGTACCACGGTCGATCTGGCGCAGTTCGAGAAGCGGCTGCCGGACATCGAGGCCCGTGAGGAAGCGTTGCGCGAGCTCGACGACGCCGAGCTGACCGAGGCAGCCGGTGCCGCCGACTCCTACGCCGAGGTCTGTGCCGTCGGCCGGGAGGCCGCCTGGCGGGCCCTCGAGCAGCGGCCCTACGACGTCCAGCTGGTCGGCGCGATGGCGCTGCTCGCCGGCAAGGTCGCCGAGATGGCCACCGGCGAGGGCAAGACGCTCACCGCGACGATCGCCGCCTACGGCCACGTCCGGCTGGGCCACGGCCCGGTGCACATCCTCACCGTCAACGACTACCTGGCCCGTCGCGACGCCACCTGGATGGAGCCGGTCTACAAGCTGCTCGGCCTGACCGTCGGCTGGGTCACCGAGGCCTCCACCCCGCAGGAGCGCAAGGAGGCATACGCCGCCGACGTCACCTACGTCTCGGTCAGCGAGGCCGGCTTCGACTACCTGCGCGACCAGCTCGTCACCGACGTCGAGGACCGGGTCCAGCGCGAGCTCGCCACCTGCATCGTCGACGAGGCCGACTCGATCCTGATCGACGAGGCCCGGGTGCCGATGGTGCTGGCCGGCAGCATCGCCACCGAGAGCGACCCGGTGCACGAGGCCGCCGACCTGGTTCGTGACCTGCGCCCCGGCAAGGACTTCGAGGTCGCCGAGGACGGTCGCAGCGTCGCCTTCACCAACGCGGGCCTGGCCGCCCTCGAGGAGAAGATGGGCATCGACCTGTACGCGGACGACCAGGTCGAGCACCTCTCCGCGGTGAACGTGGCGCTGCACGCCCGCGCCCTGCTGAGCCGCGACGTCGACTACATCGTGCGCGACGGCAGCGTCGAGCTGATCGACGAGATGCGCGGCCGGGTCGCGCAGCGGCGCCGCTGGCCCGACGGGCTGCAGGCGGCCGTGGAGGCCAAGGAGGGACTGAACGCCACCGCCGAGGGCGAGGTCCTCAACACGATCACCGTGCAGGCCTACATCGCGCTCTACAAGACTGTGTGCGGCATGACCGCCACCGCGGTGCACGTCGGCGAGCAGCTGCGCGAGTATTTCAAGCTCGAGGTCGCGGTCATCCCGTCGAACACCCCGAACATCCGCGAGGACGAGCCCGACCGGATCTACTCGGCGCACGACATGCGCGACGAGGCCCTGGTCGAGGAGATCAAGATCGCCCACGACAAGGGGCGGCCGGTGCTCATCGGCACTCTCGACGTGAAGGCGTCGGAGCTGCTCGCCAAGCAGCTCGCCGCCGCCGGTGTCCCCAGCGTGGTGCTGAACGCCAAGAACGACGGCGAGGAGGCCGCGATCATCGCGGAGGCCGGCGCCCTGGGCGCGGTCACCGTCTCCACCCAGATGGCCGGCCGCGGCGTCGACATCCGCCTCGGCGGCAGCGACGGCAAGGACGCCGAGAAGGTGGCCGAGCTCGGCGGCCTGTTCGTCATCGGCAGCGGCCGGCACGACAGCCGCCGGGTCGACGACCAGCTGCGTGGCCGCGCCGGACGCCAGGGCGACCCCGGCGGCTCGGTCTTCTTCGTCAGCCTCGAGGACGACCTGATCAGCCGGCACGCCGGCGACATCCTGCCGTCGTCGCCGCGGATGGACATGGACGGCGTGGTCCACGACGATCAGGTCGAATACGCGGTCGAGCACGCGCAGCGCGTCGCCGAGGGCGTCAACCACGAGATCCACCGCAACACCTGGCGCTACAGCGTGGTGATCGAGGGCCAGCGGCTCGCCCTCGCCGAGCGCCGGGAGCGGCTGCTCACCTCCGAGATCGCCGCGATCATGCTGATCGAGCGCTCGCCGGAGAAGGCCGCGGAGACCGACGAGGACGTGCTCTCCGACGCCGCCCGGTCGATCGCCCTCTTCCACCTGGACCGGCTCTGGGCGGAGCACCTGGCCGAGCTCTCCGAGGTGCGCGAGGGCGTGCACCTGCGGGCGCTGGGCAAGCTCGACCCGCTGGACGAGTTCCACCGCTCCGCCGTGCCCGCGTTCCAGAAGGTCTTCACCGAGATCGAGTCGCGGACGATCGCGACCTTCGAGGAGATCGACCTCACCGACGGCTACGACCCGGGCCACGCGGAGATCGTCCGGCCGAGCGCGACCTGGACCTATCTGGTGCACGACAACCCGTTCGGCTCCGAGCTGGACCGCCTCATCGCGGCGGTCGGCCGGCGCCTCACCTCGGGCGGCTGACGGCGAGCTGTCCACCCCGCGGGACCGAGCGTCCCGCGGGGTGGTCGCGCTGCGCTCAGGCGTGCGGGAAGCCGGCGTGGTGCGCGGCGAGGATGTCGCCGCCGAAGTCGCCGCGCGGGCGGCGCAGCACGCTGTGCGCGTGGTTGCCGTCGTCGGACGTGTTGTCGAACTCGATGAGCAGGTCGTCGGCCTGGATCCGGTAGTAGTGCGGGGTGCCCGGCCCGGGCGGCCCCTCCCAGGCGAAGTGCACGTCCGCGCCGTTGGGGTCGAGGGCGGCGGCCAGGTCGTCCGGCAGCCGGCCCAGGTGCACCGCGATCAACTGGTCGAGCAGGGCGCGTTCGCCGGGCCGCAGGTCGGCCCTCGGCACGCCGTGCGGCACGAGGATCGTGCTGTCCGGGTGGGTGGCCGAGCGGATGTCGTGCGGCGCCCGGTCGGCGACCACGGCGCGGCGGCGCAGCGCGGCCGGCATGGTGCGCAGCAACTCGTGGCCGAGGTCCTCCTCGATGGCGAGCGGCCGCAGCACGACCCGCCCGGCGGTGTCGACCCGCGCCGGATTGGCGCCGAGGAACACCGGTGCCGGTGAGACCAGGTCGCCGGCCACGGTCATGCTGACCGACAGGTGGTGGCCCTCGAACCGCCAGGCCCACTCGTCGTCGGACGGCGCGCCGAAGACGATCACATGGTAGTCCTCGCTGTGCCGGCCGCGGGCCCAATCCTCGCGCCGGTCGAGGATCTCCTCGAGGGCGAGCACGGTCATGGCCTGCGCGTACGCGGGCGGGCTCAGCGCGGTGGCGAGCAGCCGGTGCGCGGCCTTGCGGGCGACGCGGCCGAGGTCGGCGATGCTCAGCCCGGGCCGCGGCCGGGGGCGGTATTCGATCCAGCGGCGCGCGGCGTCGTCGGCGAAGGGTGCCGCGGCCGGCGCGCCGTCCGGGGTGGCCAGGAGAGCGGTCGCGGCCTCGCGCATCTCGGCCGCGAGTGTCATGGTGTCACTCGTCCCGCGGCGGTGCGGCGCCGACGGCAGGGCCGGGAAGAGTTCCCGGCGGGTTCGCCTCGTCCGGTGCCCGACTCAGTGGCATCGTTACCGGCGGGGCCGAACATCTGGCGTGGGAACCCGATCGTTTCCGCATCCAATTCCTGGAGCATGCAGGCCAGCCTACGGTGCTAATGTCTGGCGCACATTCTCCGGGGGTGAGCGGTGACCGACGGCGTCTACGTCGGCCGTGCGGGTGTCGACGGCGCGGTGAACCAGGGCTGGCTGCTCGGCCATTTTATGCCGAAGACTGGGGTGCTGCACAGCGACGATGTCGAGGTGAAGTGGGGCGTGCACCCGCCCGGCGACCGGCGCGCCGCTTGGGCAACGGACGAGATCCGGACGGCGTTGCTGGTGTTGATCACCGGAGCGTTCTTCATCGAGCTGCGCGACCGTACGGTGCTGCTGCGCGAGCCCGGCGACTACGTCGTCTGGGGTCCCGGCGAGGACCACTCCTGGCAGGCCGGCGACATCGAGACGGTGGTGCTCACGGTGCGCTGGCCGTCCCTGCCGGGCTGGCGCCTGCCGCCGTCGGCGCCCTGATCAGAGGGCGAACAGCCGTTTATTTAAGGGTCAACAAGTAAGGGGCGGTCGGTTAACCGCGTGACAGTTATCGCATTAAGAGTGCGCAGAAACACGATGCATCCAATGGTTATGGAACGACCTTCCCACAATGTGGATGCTGCCTTGACCCGGCGGGCGCGGGGCCGGAAACATCGACCGCGGTTTAAGCGTGCATTAATTGGCGTCCGTTAGGATGTCACGGCGTTTCCATTCTTTGACGCAGGAGGATTCATGGCGGTCACCGCCCTGCCGGCACGCACGGCACGACATGCGAGGGGTTCCGGCCGGGTGGCCACGATCCGTCGCATCGAGGCTCCCGCTGCAGCACCGCCAAACGCGCTGACCATTACGCTCAACATCCCGTTGACCGGTGAAACGCTGCCGCCACAGGCGCACCGGCTCATCGACGCCGTCCGTGAACTGGTCGAGGCCGGTCAGGGTTCGGTCGCCGTCGAGTCGCCGCCGGCGGCGTACCCGGGTGGTATTTCGGGCGATGGTTCACTGCGCGAATGGGCAGAAGATGCGGTCGAGGTGCGGCTGCTTACGGCGTCGCGCCAAGTGCTCGTCGACGGCGATCTGCTCCCGCTGACGCGGCTCGAGTTCGATCTGCTGCTCTATCTCGCCGATCACCCGCGCCGGGTCTTCAGCCGCACCCAGTTGCTCAACGCGGTCTGGGGCTACGAGCACACCGGCGAGCGCACTGTCGACGTGCACGTGCGCCGGCTGAGGGTCAAGCTGGGCGCCCAGGTCTCGCTGATCACCACGGTCTACGGCGTCGGCTACCGCCTGGCCGACGAGGCCCGGATCGTGGTGCTGCCGCACGAATAAGGTTGACGGGTGCGCGTGCGTCCGGTTTCCCTCGATGTCCTGGTCGATGAGCTTGCCGATCGGCTGGCCGAGATCGGCGGGCGGGTGCGGGTTGCGATCGACGGCGCCGACGCGGCCGAGCCGGCCGCCCTGGCCGACCGTCTGGTCGACCCGCTGAGGGTCCGGGGCCGCCCGGCCGTCCGCATCTGCACCGGCGACTTCCTGCGCGCCGCCTCGGTGCGCCTGGAGTTCGGCCGGACCAACTCGGACTCGTTCTACTTCGGCTGGCTGGACGAGGCCGGCCTGCGCCGGGAGGTCCTGGACCCGGCCGGCCCGGCCGGCAGCGGGCGGATCATCACCCGGCTAAGGGATCCCCGCACCGACCGCGCCACCCGCGAGCCCTACCGCGTCCTCGCGCCGGACGCCGTGGTGATCGTCAGCGGGCCGCTGCTGCTCGGCGCCGGGCTGCCCTTCGACCTCACCGTCCACCTGCAACTGTCGGCGGCCGCGCTGGCCCGCAGGACCGGGCCGGACCGGCGCTGGACGCTGCCCGCGTTCGAGCGCTACGGCGCCGAGGTCGATCCGGCGGCCTTCGCCGACGTCGTGGTCCGTCTCGATGACCCGCGGCGGCCCGCCCTGGTCCTCAGATCGTGAGTGAATGCCCGTTCACACCCCCGCTGACCTGCGACGCGAAAGCGTATTTGCGCAGTCCGTGGCGGTAACGAGCACTGACAGTTATGCTGCGGTTACTTTTTTGCGGGGATCCCGTTTGGGATCTTCGGCGGTGGGTATCTGCGGGCCTCACGGCATGACGCCGAAGGCCGGCGCGGGGGACACACCACCGGCAGGGGCACAGGGAGGGCAGGGGGAGCACATGCTCGTCAACAGCGCGGTCATCACGGGTAAAGGTGCCGACACCGCCAAGGGTCGCTCGGTCGAGGAGATCGAGCAGATCCGCGGGATTCTGCGGACCCGGTTCGACGATCTGACGGCCGAGTACGAAGAGGCCGTGGCCGAGAACCAGAAGCTGCGGCTCGTCGAGATAGGCGACGCCGCCGGCGACGACCAGGCCGACAGCGGTTCCAAGACCGCCGAACGCGACGCGGCCTCGTCGCTCATCCGCACTCTGCTCGACCGGCGTACGCAGGCGGAGCACGCCATGCAGCGCCTGGAGGACGGCACGTACGGCAACTGCGAGGGGTGCTCGAAGCCGATCCCGGTGGAGCGGCTCACCGTCTTCCCCTCGGCCACCACGTGCGTGACCTGCAAGGCCAACCGCGAGAGGCGCGCGGGCTGAGGCTCGGCACGGCCGGGGCGGGCCCGCCTCTGGGGGGGGGGCGCGGCCGGGAGGTGGGGTGCGTGGGGGTCTGGGGGGGGTGGCGGGCGG
>NZ_JBEZXZ010000173.1:13936-18995 GCF_040638275.1 Actinoplanes sp. NPDC026623
CCCGCGAGCGGCGCGCGGGGGGTGGGTCGGCCCGGCGGGGCCGCCCCTCCGGCTCGGGCGGCGGACCGGCCGTATCAGGGCTAGCTTGACGTCATGGGCGAGATCCAGGTCGGCACGGCGTCGTGGACCGACAGGACCCTGCTCGAGTCGGGGTGGTACCCGCCGAGTGCCGACAATCCCGAGCGGCGCCTGGCCTACTACGCGAAGCGGTTCGGAGTCGTAGAGGTCGACGCGACCTACTACGCGCCGCCGGCCGAGCAGACCACCCGGCTGTGGGCCGAGCGCACGCCGGACGGCTTCACCTTCAACATCAAGGCCTTCAGCATGCTGACCGGCCACCCGACGAAGGTGTCGGCGATCTACAAGGACCTGCGCCCCGAGACCGACAAGAAGAACGTCTACCCGGGCGACCTGCCGGCACCCGCGTACGAAGAGGTGTGGACCCGGTTCCTGAGCGCCCTCGATCCACTGGTCGAGGCGGGCAAGCTGGGCGCGCTGCTGTTCCAGTTCCCGCCCTGGTGGGGTATCCGCCGCTCCAACAAGGACTACCTGCTCGAGGTCGCGGCCAGGTGCCGGCCGCTGCGGCCGGTCTTCGAGTTCCGCAACGCCTCCTGGTTCGACGGCGACAACGCCCGCGAGACCCTGGACTTCCTGCGCGGGCACGAGCTTCCGCTGGTCTGCGTCGACATGCCGCAGGGCCACCGGTCCTCGGTGCCGCCGGTACTGGCCGCCACCTCGGACCTGGCCGTCGTCCGGTTCCACGGCCACAGCGAGAAATGGACGAGCAAGGACATCCACGAGAAGTTCGGCTACGACTACTCGAAGAGGGAACTCCGCGAGTGGGTGCCGAAGCTGCGCGGCCTCGCCGCCGAGGCGCGGACCACCCAGGTTTTCATGAACAACTGCTACTCGGACTACGCCCAGAAGAACGCCGGCACCCTGATCGAGCTCCTGGAAGAGGCCTAGAGCTCGTCCCAGGGCACGGTCGACCAGGCCTCCCGCAGGGTCTCCGCCAGCAGGCCGTCGTCCTTGAGCGGCAGCTCGTCGATGCTGGCGATCGGCTGCGCCGGGCAGAGCGAGTTGACGGCCGCGGCCGCCGCGAAGCCGGCCAGCTCCTCGGCGCCGATCGGCCGCAGCGTCCACGGGGTGCCGTTGATGCTCATCGCGATCTGCAGCAGCACCATCGTCACGCCCCTGAGCACCGGTGCGACCGGCCACACCACCTGGCTGCCGTCCCAGAACGCCGCGTTCCAGGTGGTGCCCTCGCGGACCATGGCGTCGCGGCCGAGGAACAGCGCGTCGTCGAAGCCGGCCAGCCGCGCCTCGCGCCGGTGGTAGGTGAGCCCCATCGTCGCCCGGTGCTTGTGCTCGGGCAGCTCACGCTCGTAGATCACGGACTGCACCCGCAGGGGCGGCCCGGGCTCGTCGGGCGCCGGATCGGAGACCGACACCAGAACGTCCGGCGGGCCCTGCTCGTCGGGGCCCGGCACGAATGTCACCCGTACGGAGGCGTCCCGGACGTCGCCGAGGGCGTGCCGGATCAGCCCCAGCAGCCGGTGCTCCTCCGCCACGCCGATGCGGTGGCCGAACAGCTCCTCGGCGCCGTCGGCGAGCCGGGCCAGGTGCAGGGCCAGGCCACGGACCCGGTTGTCGCGCACCTGCAGCGACGTGAAATGCCCGTAGTTCAGGGTGGCGATCCGGTGCAGCAGCGCCAGGTCCGGCGCCTGCCCGTTCAGCTCGACGTTCACCCCTTCAACCTACGGCGTACGGGGTGACCTTCGGCCCCCGGCCGTCGGCCGGGCGTGGCGGGGTGCCCGCCGCCGCCGACCGATAATGATCACCGCGTCCGGTGCTGCTAGCCGGCGCCGGAGGAGGCGGCGACGCCGCGGGCCAGCACCAGGACCACCCCGGCCGCGATCAGGCCGGCGATCAGCACCGTGACCACCGCGGAGAAGTCCAGCTGGGCGGAGCGCCGGTCGGCGACCCGCTTCGCCGTCGCCACCGCCAGCACGGGGCCGAGCAGCGCCACCACCAGGGCCACCACCGGCAGCCCGACGGCGAGGTCGCCGCCGGCCTGCCGCCCGGCCCAGCGCAGCAGGGACCACGCCGCCACGCCGACCGCGCCGCCCAGCGCGCCCAGCACCGCGTACAGCAGCGAGGCGTTGCCCGAGCCCGGCCGCTTCGCGGGCGCCCAGGCGGCGAGGGTGGCCGCGTCCTGCAGGTAGTCCTCGGGGCCGCGGTCGCGCTGGTGCGGGATCGCCGGCTGCGGTGCCTGCGCGCCGAAGCGGTCGGCCGGCCGCCCGATCTTGTGCGCGAACTCCGCCCACAGCACCGCCGCCCGGGCGTCCACCTCGTCGCGCTCGTGCTGCGCCTTCTCGACGGCCGCCCGCGCCTCGCGGATCCGCTGGTCGGCGGCGCGGACGGCGTTGTCGGCCTCGATCGCGCGGCTGTCGTGCCAGCTGCGCGCCTCGGCCCGGTGCGCGCCGGCCTCGTCGTCCAGGTTGGTCAGCTTCCGCAGGACGCTGCGGTAATCGGCCGCGCGGCGCTCCAGCATCGAGTCGTTCTCCGGAGCTGTCATGACGGCCCGTACGGGATGATCACCTCGGCGCCGCGGTGCACCGAGCGGTCGAAGTGCAGCGCGCGCCAGGGCCGCGGATACCAGTTCGGCGAGCCGTGCCCCGGGTAGTAGGGCGACAGCTCGCTGCCGTGCACGTCCAGCGCCACCCAGGCGCCGATCGGGTCCGTCCGCGAGGCCTGCCCGCCCAGCGTGTCGCGCAGCAGGGCGGCGCCGCGCCACCAGCCGATGATGTGGATCCGCCGCTCGGGGCCCTGCCGCATGATCCGGCGCAGCGGCTCGGCGGCGGCGCTCGGGGCGGCGTCGACCGCGTACAGGAAGATGAAGTGCGGCCGGTCCGCGGCGGTGCCCAGCGCGGCCCCCTCGGCGGCGTCCTCCAGCAGCGAGTCCACGGTGTCGTTGTCGAAGTAGCCCGTCTCCGGCGGCAGGTAGCGTTTGAGCGCGTCGACGGCGGCGCCGGCGTCGGTGTCCAGGCAGGCCACCGAGAAGCGGGCCGCACCCGGCGTGAACTGCGCGGCGAGCGAGCGCGCCGCGGTGCCCAGCACCGCGCACGCCTCGTCGACCCGGGTGCCCAGCACGGCGATCGTGCGCCCCGGGGCGCGGCGCAGCACGGTCGCGGCCGAGCGCGACTCGACGTCGATGGTCTCGCCGAGCAGCACCACCGGGGCGGCCACCGTGGCCGCCGGGCTGAAGCGGCGGAACTCCGGGCTGTCCTCGAGCCGCGGAATGGCGTCGCCGTCGAAGAGCCGGGGCGCGGCCAGCTCGGGCGGGCGGTGCCGCCACAGCCGGTGCTGCAGCTCGCTCCAGCGCTCCCGGTTGCCGGCGTCCGGCACCCGGACGATCCGGTTCGCCTCGGTGGCACCCGAGTCGGCGTTGACCACCGCGTGATAGCGCGGCAGCACGTCGGCGGCCTGATTGGTCTCCGCCAGCACGCGCCGGGCCCGGGGCAGGGCGATCCGCAGCGAGAACTGCGCGACCAGCGCCGGCCGGCCCCACAGCGCCTCGATGCCGGAGACGTCCTGGCTGGCCAGGACCAGGTGGATGCCCTGCGAGCGGCCGCGCCGGGCCAGGTCCTCCAGCAGGTCGACCGCCTCGGCCGCGACCGCGTCGCGCCCGGAGAGCAGCACCTGGAACTCGTCGACCACCGCGACGATCCGGGGCCAGGTGCCGTCCGGGTCGTCGGCGCGCAGCTCGGCCAGGTTCGTCACCTCGTGACGCTTGGCGGCGTCGGCCCGGCTGCGCAGCTCCGCGCCGAGGAACCGCAGCAGGGCCAGGCCGAACTCGCGGTCGGTGTTGACGTTGACGCCGACCAGCCGCACGTGCGGCAGCCAGCTGGGGTCGCGGCGGCCCGGCGCGAACCGGGCGAACGACACCCCCTCCTTGAAGTCGAGCAGGTAGAAGGCCAGCTCGGCGGGGGAGTAGCGGGCCGCGAGGGCGCCCATCCAGGCGTAGATCAGGTTGGTCTTGCCGGTGCCGGACGGCCCCGCGATCAGGGCGTGCGGCGGATAGTCGCTGAGCGTCACGTGCACCGGGGAGCCCTGCGGGCTGTCGCCGAGCGGCGCGGTCAGCGCCCGCGCCGAGCTCTGCTGCCACTCGTGCTCCGGCAGCAGGCTGTCGAGCGAGACCGGGGCGGGCCCGGCGGCGACCTCGTCGGCGATCTTCCGGCAGGTGCGGGTGATCACGGCCGCCGTCGGCGCCGGGTCGAGCCGCACCGGCAGGTCGCCGCAGCCACTCAGGCGCGCGTCGTCACCCGGCGCCGCGTCGATGAACTCGATCCCGGCGCCGGGCCGCACCGGGAGACCCCGAATGATCAGGTGTACGCCGCAGGCCGCGCCCGTGCGCAGCAGCCGGTCCAGCTGCCCCCGCTCGTGCCGCGACAGCTCGTCGGGGCGCCCGGCGCCGAGCAGGATCGCCACCCGCCACGGCTCGGGGCGGCGCCCGGTGGCGGCGGCCAGCTCCCGCAGCGAGGTGTGCTCGCCGGCGAGCACGGTCTCGTTGATCCGGCGCACGTGGTCGACCAGGTCGTCCAGCAGCGCCGCGAGCCCGCCCGGGCCGACGAAGGTCAGCACCCCGGCCGGGGCGAGCGGGGCGAACCCGGCGAGGCCCCCGCCGAGCTGCTCGGGGTCGTAGCCGGTGATCCGGACCCGGCCGGCCTCGGTGGAGCCCAGTGCGCGCAGCACCAGCGCGGCCACCATGTCGTCCCCGACGGACTCGTCGCCGCGGATCACCACGTGACCGCGGTCGAGCAGCGGCACCAGCGCGGGCACCTCACCCTCGTACGGCAGCAGCAGCCGGCCGGCGCGCAGCTCCGGCGCCGGTACCTGGGTGCCGGCGGGCGTCGGCCGCCACCGGGACCACGGCAGGCCGGCGGCGCCCGGCGCGGCGGCCAGGGCCGTCTCGGCCGCGGCGCCGGCCAGCGCGGCCAGGTCGCGCTCGTGCCGCTCGTCGATCTCCTCGAGCCGCCTGTCCCGCTGGTCGGCAAGC
>NZ_JBEZXZ010000174.1:0-18846 GCF_040638275.1 Actinoplanes sp. NPDC026623
AACGACCCACCAGCAGTTCGTGGGCACCCCCGGCCCCACCCGTCCACCGCAACCGAATACCACCCACAAACCGCACCGAACAAGCCCCATCCAAGGATCCTAGGATGCCCGACGCGGCGTGCGCCCCCTCACCTGGACACGGCAAGACCCAGCGGCTTCGATCGGTTTCAGGAGGAAGCGGTTGGAGCCGCTGATGCCTCGGCGACCGGCACTACCCCTTGAGGTCCTGGTCCGTGATGGTCCGGGCCACTCGGCAGGGCACCCCGACGGCCACGGTCAGGGCCGGGATGTCGTGGGTGACGACACTGCCCGCACCCACCACGGCGCCGTATCCGATGCGGACGCCCGGAAGCACGACGGCGTTGCTGCCGATCCAGACCTTGTCCTCGATCGTGATGGGCTCGGAGAACCGCCGGAAGTCCTCCCGCAGCTCCGGGTGGATCGGGTGCCCGGTGGTGGTCAGCGTGACGCCCGGCGCGATCATGACCCCGTTGCCGATGCGGATCTCCACGTCGTCGACGAAGGTCAGGTTGACGTTGCCGAAGAAGTCGTCGCCGATGTGCACGTTGCTGCCGAAGCCCGCGTGGAAGGGGGAGAGGAGCACGGTGCGGGCGCCGACGGATCCGAGGATCGCCTCGAGCAGCGATCGGCGTCGTTGCGCATCGCCCGGCCGCGTCCGATTGTAGTCGAAGATCAGGTCCGTGCGGCGCAGCGGCGCCTGGAAGGCGGCCTCCGACTCCGTGTAGAGCCGGCCCTGCCGGATTCTCTCGAGTGTTTCGCGGTCACCGTCCAGCATGATTTTTGCTCCCTTCCGGTGCACGACGCCAGGTCTGGCGTGGCGCGAAGCCCTCGCGGCGCAGCCAGTGCTCGGTGTAGACGATGCGGTCGGCCGAGATGACGACGAGTGTGTCGCGCGGCGGCTCGGACAGGGGCCGGCCGCGTTCGGCGTGCTCGTTCTCCCAGCGGACCGCCGCCCAGTAGCCGGCCCGGTCCGGATGGTCGGGGTCGAGGACCCGGGCGGTGCCGAACAGCTGGGCGCCGCGGCTGCTGGCGAGGCCGACCAGCGGGGCGAAGACGCCGATCGACACGCGGGGGTCGGCGGCGATGTTGCGCAGCTTCGGCGATCGTGGCGCGGCGGTGAACATGACGGCGAAGTCCAGGTGGAAGTAGCGTACCGGCGTGGCGAGCGGACCGTCCGGGCCGGCGGTGGCGAGCACGCACATGTTCTGCGACGACAGCAGGTTGAGGATGCGTTCCTCGAGCGGTTCCCGGCCCAGCCGTCCGGCGGGTGCGGGCCCGGCCAGCCAGGGGTTCGTCAGCGGCATCGGCGCACCTTGATCATGGTACCGACCCTATCGACATCCGGGATCAGGCCGAAGCGCGCCAGACGATCGGGGTCGGCAGCAGCACGTTGGCCGGTGCCGGCTCGTCGTCGCGTAGTTGTCGCAGCACCAGTTCCGCAGCGTTGCGGCCGATCTCGCGGGCCGGCTGGTGCACCGTGGACAGTGGCGGCTGGGTGCGGGTTGCCCAGGAGCTGTCGTCGAATCCGACGATGCCGACGTCGGCGGGTACGGCGCGGCCGGCGTCGCGCAGCACCTCCATCGCGCCGGCGGCGACGGAGTCCGAGGCGGCGAAGACGCCGTCGATGCCGGGTTCGCGTTCGAGGAGTTCGCGCATGCCCTTGACGCCGGAGGCGTAGTCGTAGAGCGGCACCTCGGCGACGAGCCGGGGGTCGAAGCGGTCGCCGAGGGCCGCGCGGAAGCCGGTGAGGCGGTCGGCGCCGGAGTCGCGGTCCAGGGCGGCGGCGATCATGCCGATGTGCCGGCGGCCGGTGGCGGCGAGGCGTTCGGTGATGGTCGCGGCGGAGCCGGCGTTGTCGATGCCGACGAACGGGATGCTGCGGTGCAGGTCCGGCGGGTGCCCGACGAACGTCGCCGGCAGCCGCAGTTCGGCGATCACCCGGGTGATCGGGTCGTGGGTACGCGCGGACACGATGATGGCGCCGTCGACGAAGCCCCCGCTGAGGTAGCGGGCGACCCGTTCGGTGTCGCGGGCCGAGTCGACCACCAGGTTGACCATCTGGTGGTCCGCGACCGACAGCACCTCGTTGGCGCCCAGCATGATGGCGCCGATGTTGGGGTCCTCGAGGAGCAGGGAGTGCGGCTCGAGGGCGAGGAAGCCGACCGCCTGCGAGCGGCGCATCACCAGGTTGCGGGCGGCGGTGTTGGGCACGTAGCCGACCTCGGCGATGGCGGCCTCGATGGCCGCGCGGGCCTCGGCGGAGACGTAGCCGCCGTTCAGCACGCGGCTGACCGTGCCCCGGGAGATGCCGGACGCGGCGGCGACGTCGTGGACCGTCGCGCGTCTCGGCTTGCTGGGCGGGGTCACCACAGCACTGTAGCTCCGGGCTATTGACCGGGTTCGCAGGCCGTGCCAGTGTGTGCACGTTCACACACCCGCCATCGTTCCGACGTCGCCGCGCAATGTGTGCACGTGCACACACCATGACGACGGGAAGGGAAGCCGATGCGAGGATTACCGGGCATCAGCCTCGGCTGCGACTACAACTTCGAGCAGTGGCCACCCGAGGTGTGGGCCGAGGACGTCGTGCTGATGCGCGAGGCCGGCATCGACCTCGTCGCCGTCAACATCTTCGGCTGGTCGAGCATCGAGCCGCGGCCCGGCGAGTACGACTTCACCGCCCTCGACCGCGTCATCGGCCTGCTGCACCGGCACGGCATCAGGATCAACCTCGGCACCGGCACCTCGTCGCCGCCGCCGTGGCTGACCACCCGGCACCCCGAGATCCTGCCGGTGATGGCCGACGGCACCACCCGTTCGCCGGGCGGCCGCCAGGCCTGGTGCCCCAGCTCGCCGGTCTTCCGCCGGCACGCTCTCGCCCTGGTCGAGCAGGTGGCCCGCCGCTACGGCAGCCACCCGGCCGTCGTGCTCTGGCACGTCTCCAACGAGCTCGGCTGCCACAACGCGCTCTGCTACGACGAGGCCAGCGCCGCGGCGTTCCGCCGCTGGCTCGAGCAGCGGTACGTCAGCATCGAGGCGCTCAACAAGGCCTGGGGCACGGCGTTCTGGAGCCAGCGCTACGACGACTGGTCCGAGATCAGCCCGCCGCGGCTGGCGCTGTCGGCGCGCAACCCCGCCCAGCTCGTGGACTTCCAGCGGTTCAGCTCCGACGAACTGCTCGGCTGGTACCGGGCCGAGGCGGCCGTGCTGCGCCGGCACACCACCGCGCCGGTCACCACCAATTTCATGGTCACCGCGCACATCCGCAACCTGGACTACTGGTCCTGGGCGCCCGAGATGGACGTGATCGCCAACGATCACTACCTCGACCACCGGCTCGGCGACCCGGTCGCGGAGCTGTCGTTCGCCGCCGACCTCACCCGCGGCCTCGCCGGGGGCGCGCCGTGGATGCTCATGGAGCAGTCCGCCGGCGCGGTCAACTGGCAGCCGCACAACCTGGCGAAGCTGCCGGGGCAGATGCTGCGCAACTCGCTGACGCACGTCGCCCGCGGCGCCGACTCGCTCTGCTTCTTCCAGTGGCGCGCCTCGGTGCAGGGCGCCGAGAAGTTCCACTCCGCGCTGGTGCCGCACGCCGGCACCGACACGGTCGCCTGGCGCGAGGTCCTCGACCTGTCCGCCACCCTCACCACGCTCGACGAGGTGGCCGGCACGACCGTGCGGGCCGACGTCGCGCTGCTGTTCAGCTGGGAGTCGTGGTGGTCGGCGGACACCGAGGCCCGCCCGTCGCAGGACGTGCGGTACCTGGCCCAGGTGCACGCGGCCTACAACGCGATCCGCGAACTCGGCGCGACCGCCGACGTCGTCGCGCCCGGCGCCGATCTGAGCCGCTACCGGCTGGTCGTCGTGCCCTGCCTGCACATGGTCTCGGACGCCGACGCCGCCGGGCTCGGCGCCTATGTGGCCGGCGGCGGGCACGCGGTCGTCACCTTCTACAGCGGGATCGTCGACCGCAGCGACCGGGTCCGGCTCGGCGGCTACCCCGGCGCCTTCCGTGACCTGCTCGGCGTGGTCGCCGAGGAGTTCTTCCCACTGCTGCCCGGCGACCGGGTGCGGCTCGCCGGCGGCGGGAGCGCCGAGCTCTGGACCGAACGGCTGCGGACCACGACGGCCAAGACCATCGACACGTACGCGGACGGCCCGCTGCCCGGCGTCCCGGCGATCACCCGGAACACCCACGGGGAGGGCGCCGCCTGGTATGTCGCCACCGCGCTGGACCCGCCGAGCCTGCGCGACCTCATGGACGTCGCGCTGCACGAGGCCGGCGTGCGGCCGATCGGGGCGCCGGGCGACGGATCGGTCGAGGTGGTGCGCCGCGCCGGCGGGGGCCGCAGCTACATCTTCGTCATCAACCACGGCACGCAACCCATCGAGTACGCCGCCACCGGCCGGGAGCTGACCACCGGCGCGGCGGTGTCCGGACTGCTGCGCGTCCCCGCCGGGGCCGTGCGGGTCGTGCGGGAGGAGCCCTCATGACAACCAGTGCCGCAGGCGTGCAGCGCCGGGCCGTCGCCTTCTTCGTCCTGCCCTTCGGGGCGCTGTTCACCCTCTTCTACCTGGTGCCGATCGGCTACGCCGTCGTGCAGTCGCTCTACGTCGTCGAGCGCACCGGCACGTTCGGACCGGCCCGCGAGGTCTTCGGCGGCCTGGTGCAGTACCAGCGCGTCTTCTCCGACTCCCCGTTCTGGCAGTCGATCGTGCGGGTGCTGGCCTTCGGCGTCGTGCAGGTGCCGGTGATGCTGGGCCTGGCCCTGCTGCTGGCGCTGCTGCTCGACTCCGGCCTGATCCGCGGCCGGCGCTTCTTCCGGCTGGCGTTCTTCGTCCCGTACGCGGTGCCGGGCGTGGTCGCCGCGATCATGTGGGGCTTTCTCTACTCGCCGAACCTGTCCCCGTTCACGGCGCTCACCAGCAACGTCGACCTGCTCTCCGCGGACCTGGTGCTCTGGGCCATGGCCAACGTCGTGACCTGGGTCTACGTCGGCTACAACATGTTGATCATCTATTCGGCGCTGCTGGCGATACCCACCGAGGTCTACGAGGCGGCGCGGCTGGACGGCGCCGGGCACCTGCGTACCGCCTGGTCCATCAAGATTCCGCTGGTCATGCCGGCGATCGTGCTGACCACGGTCTTCTCCATCATCGGCACGCTGCAGCTGCTCGCCGAGCCGCAGGTCTTCCGCAGCTTCAGCTCGGCGGTGTCCAGCACCTACACGCCGAACCTGACCGTCTACTCCACCTCATCGGTGCCGAACTTCAACCTGGCGGCGGCCTTCTCGGTCGTGCTGGCGCTCGCCACCTTCGCCCTGTCGTTCACGTTCCTCAAGGTCACCCAGCGCCGGGGCGAGCGATGAGCGCCGCGACCAAGCAGGAGAGCCTGCTGTCGCGGACCGCCGCGATGCTCATCATGGGCGTCTGCACCGTCTACTTCCTGGTGCCGATCTGGTGGCTGTTCGTCGGCTCCTCCAAGAGCCGCGAGCAGTTCACCAGCACCGCCCCGCTGTGGTTCGCCGACTTCGACCTCGTCGGCAACGTCCGGGAACTGCTCGCGTACCGCGACGGGGTGTTCCTGCGCTGGATGGTCAACAGCCTGGCCTACACCGGCGGGTCGGCGCTGCTGGGCACCCTGCTCGCGGCCATGTGCGGCTACGCGCTGGCGAAGTACCGCTTCCCCGGCCGCGAGGCGCTGTTCAACCTGGTGCTGGGCGGGGTGCTCGTGCCCGCGACGGCGCTGGCCCTGCCGCTGTTCCTGCTCTTCAGCAGGGTGGAGGCGACCAACACCTTCTGGTCGGTGTTCCTGCCCAGCCTGGTCAACCCGTTCGGCGTCTACCTGGCCCGGATCTACGCCGCCGCGAGCGTCCCCGACGAGTTGCTCGAGGCGGCCCGGATCGACGGGTCGGGGGAGGTGCGGAGCTTCTTCACGGTGTCGGTCCGGCTGATGTTCCCGGCGCTGGTCACGATCTTCCTCTTCCACTTCGTCGCCGTCTGGAACAACTTCCTGCTGCCGCTGGTGATGCTCGGCGACGAGCGGCTGTTCCCGGTGACCCTCGGCCTCTACTCGTGGAACACCCAGGTCAACCAGCTTCCGGAACTCCGCGGCCTGGTGATCGTCGGTGCCCTGCTCTCGATCGCCCCGCTGGTGGTCGCCTTCCTGTTCCTCCAACGCTTCTGGCGCAGCGGTCTCGGCGCCGGCGCAGTCAAGTAACCCCTCCCGTCCGCACAGAAGAAGGAAATGGCATGCGCATGTCCCTTCGGCCGGTCAGCGCCCTGCTGGCCGCCGCACTCCTGCTCACCGCCTGCTCGTCGAAGAGCGACGACGCGTCGAGCGACGCGGGCGCCGCGTCGTGCGCGCCGTCGTCCGGGCCGGTGAGCCTCACCTTCACCTCGTGGATCCCCGGCATCGAGGAGGTCGTCGCCGCCTGGAACGCCAAGAACCCGAACATCCAGGTCAAGGTCCAGACCGGGCCGAACGGCAACGGCGGCACGTACCAGAACTTCTTCAACCAGCTCAAGGCCGGCAACGCGCCCGACCTCGGGCAGATCGAGTACGACGCGCTGCCGGGCTTCCGCGTACAGGATGGGCTGACCGACCTCGGCGGCTGTGACATCGTCGCGAAGTCGAAGGACCAGTTCGTCGACTGGACCTGGACCCAGGTCAGCTTCGGCGAGCAGGGCCACGCGTTCGGCGTGCCGCAGGACGCCGGCCCGATGGCGCTGTTCTACCGTGCCGACCTCTTCGAGAAGCACGGCATCGCCATCCCGAAGACCTGGGACGAGTACGCCGCAGCCGCCGAGAAGGTGAAGGCCGCCGGCGGCTACATCACCAACTTCTCGCAGAGCGACATCAACCAGTTCGCCGGCCTGGCCTGGCAGGCGGGCGGCCGGTGGTTCGCCAACGACGGCAACCAGTGGACCGTCAGCCTCACCGATGACAAGACCAGGAAGGTCGCCGACTACTGGCAGGGCCTGATCGACAAGAAGCTGGTCTCGGCGGTGCCGCCGTGGACCTCCGAGTGGGACAACGCCTACAACTCCGGCTCGGCCTGGACCTGGGTCTCCGCGGTCTGGGGCGCCAACTCCATCGCGTCGGGTGCGCCGAAGACGGCAGGCAAATGGAGGGTCGCGCCGATGCCGCAGTGGAGCGCGGGCGAGTCGGTCGCCGGCAACTGGGGCGGTTCCTCCACCGCGGTGTTCAAGGGCTCGAAGCACGTCTACGAGGCCGCTCAGTTCGCCCTGTGGCTCAACACCTCCGAGGAGGCGCTCAGCCTGCTCAACGAGAAGGCGAACCTCTACCCGGCGACGAAGGCCGGCGCGACCCTGCCGGCGCTGTCGAAGGGCGTCGCGTTCTACGGCGACCAGAAGATCTACGAGGTCTTCGCGCAGGCCTCCGGCCAGGTGTCCCCGGACTTCACCTGGGGGCCGACCATGACCGCCACCTACGCCAGCGCCTCCGACGGCTTCAAGGCTGCGGTGTCCGGCAAGGGCACCCTGACCGACGCCCTGACCGCGGCGCAGGCGTCGACCATCGAGACGCTCAAGTCGCAGGCGATCCCCGTCAAGGAGTGACGATTTGCTGATCCACCTGCAGGCCGCGGGCACCAGCCTCGTGCTGGACGCCCGCGGCCCGCGGCCGCCCGTCGTCCTGCACTGGGGCCGCGGCCTCGGCGATCTCGGCCACGACGACCTGGCCGCGCTGGCCGGCGCCGCGGTGCCGGCGGTGCCGCCGAGCTCGATCGACGAGCCGCTGCGGCTCGGCCTGCTGCCCGGGGCCGACCAGGGCTGGACCGGCCGGCCCGCGATCACCGGCTGGTGGCCCGACGGCGGCGGCCAGGTCGCCGGCTTCCACCTGGTCGGCGTCGTGAACAGCGGCCCGCGCGCGGTGCGGATCCTGCTGGCGGAGGCCGGCGGGCGGCTGCGGCTCACCACCGAGCTCGAGCTCTCCGAGCAGGGGGTGCTGCGGGCCCGGGCACACCTGCGCAACGTCGGCGTGGGGGCGTTCCACCTGGACTCGCTGTCGCTCGTGCTGCCGGTGCCGGACCGAGCCCGGGAGGTGCTCGACTTCAGCGGGCTGTGGGCGTACGAGCGGCGGCCGCAGCGTGCGCCGCTGCGTCACGGCGTGTGGAGCCGCGAGACCCGGCACGGGCGGCCCGGGCACGACGACCCGTACCTGATGATGGTCGGCACCCCGGGCTTCGACTTCCGCGGCGGCCAGGTCTGGGCGATGCACCTGGCCTGGAGCGGCGACAAGCGGATCTGGGCCGAGCGGCAGGCGCTGGGCTACGGGCTGATCGGCTGCGGCGAGCTGCTCGCACCCGGCGAGGTGACGCTGCCGCCGGGCGGGACCTACCGCACCCCGTGGGCAGTCGCAGCCTGGTCCGGCGCGGGGATGGACGGCCTCTCCGCGAGGCTGCACCCCTGGATCCGGTCCCGGCGCCCGCCGCGAGCGTCGCGGCCGGTGGTGCTCAACACCTGGGAGGCGGTCTACTTCGACCACGACCCGGGCACCCTCGGCCGGCTGGTCGACGCGGCGGCCGAGGCCGGGGCCGAGCGGTTCGTGCTGGACGACGGCTGGTTCGCCGGCCGCACCGACGACCGGCGGGCGCTGGGCGACTGGTACGTCGACCCCGAACGCCGCCCGGACGGCCTGCACCCGCTGATCGCGCACGTCCACGAGCGGGGGATGGACTTCGGGATCTGGGTCGAGCCCGAGATGGTCAGCCCGGACTCGGAGCTGGCCCGGGCGCACCCCGAGTGGGTGCTCGGCGGCGACACCGGGCCGACCTGGCGGCACCAGCGGGTGCTCGACCTCGGCGATCCCGGCGCGTACGCCTACGTGCTGGAGCGGCTCGGTACGCTGCTCACGGCGTACCCGATCGCGTTTCTGAAGTGGGACCACAACCGTGACCTGCTGCACCAGGGTGCCGGCCACCGGCAGACGACGGCGGTCTACCGGCTGCTGGCGCAGCTGCGGGAGGCGTTCCCGGGGCTGGAGATCGAGAGCTGCGCGTCCGGCGGCGCGCGCATCGATCTCGGCATCCTCGACCTGGTCGACCGGGTGTGGACCTCCGACACCAACGACCCGCTGGAACGCCAGCAGATCCAGCGCTGGACCGGGATCCTGCTGCCGCCCGAGTTCCTGGGCGGTCACCTGGGCGCGGCGACCGCGCACATCACCGGGCGCACGTCGAGCCTGGGCCTGCGCTTCGCCACCGCCCTGTTCGGCAGCGCCGGCATCGAGTGGGACCTCACCGCGGCGACCGAGCGGGAGCGCGCGGACGTGGCGGCGTGGGTGGCGCTCTACAAGCGGTTGCGCCCGCTGCTGCACGGCGGGGTCGTGGTGCGCTCCGGCGCCGACGACGCGGCCCGCTTCGTGCACGGCGTCGTCGCCGCCGACGCCCGCAGCGCGGTCTACGCCCTGGTTTCGCTGCGGGCCGCGGAGTCCGCGCTCGCCGGACCGATCCGTTTCGCCGGGCTCGACCCGGATCGTCGCTATATCGTCCGTCCATTGTCGATCGGCCCGGAGCCGCGCGTCGTGCAGGACGCGGCGCCGGCCTGGCTGCGCGCGGGAGGGGTGACGCTGCCGGGCCGGATCCTCGCCGAGGTCGGCCTTCCGGCGCCGCTGCTGACCCCCGAGCAGGCGGCGCTTTTCACCGTCGAAGGCATCGAAGGTGACGAAAGGGACCGTACCGGCGATCCGCTTGCGACCGAAAGGGACCGCCCCGTCGATATCAGTGCCTTCCAGGCCTAGCGGAGGAAGGTGTTCTTGTCGATGATGTCTACGTGACAGGCCGGCATCGTCGACACACGCGAATTCGTGCAGCCACCGCTGCCACCACGACGGTCGCCGTCGTGGTGGTCGTGGTCGGAGTGCGCCTCGGCATCGGGGAGCTCGGTGGTGCCGAGTGCTCCGGGGTGGTGCACCTGGCCGTCGCGGCGGCGCCGGACGTCGCCGCCGCCGTGCGCAGCGAGGTCGACGCCTGGACCAGCGCGAAGGCCGAGGTCGACGGCGTCTGCGTGCGGATCGACGTGCAGGCCGCGGAGCCGGCCGACGTGGCCGCCGCGCTGAGCGCGAAGCAGCGGGGCGCCGTCCCCGGCACCGGCGGGGCCAACGTGGTCGTCGCCCCGCCGGACGTGTGGATCTCCGACTCCGGCACCTGGCTGCAGCGGCTGCGCTCGGCCGCGCCCACCTTCGCCTTCACCGAGGAGGGGTCGATCGCGTTCAGCCCCGTCGTCATGGCGATGCCGGTGCCGACCGCCAAGAAGCTCGGCTGGCCCCGCAAGAAACCGGGCTACTCCGACCTGCTCCACCTGATCACCACCAGCACCACCATCCGGACCGGGACGGTCGACCCGGCCCGCGACGCCGCCGCGCTGTCCGGGCTGCTCGCGCTCGGCGCCGCGGCCAACGCCGCCGACCAGCGCAGCCCCGGCACCACCAACGGCCTGCTCCGGGCCCTGGCCACCGACACGTCGGTGCTGCGCGACGACCTCATGGCCCAGCTGCCCCAGGCGACCGACGACGATTCCCTGGCGGCCGGGCTCAGCCTCGCCGCCATGTCGGAGAGCGACGTCGTCCGGTTCAACGCCACGCGCCCGCCGGTCCCGCTCGCGGCGCTCTATCTCAAGCCGTCGCCGGTGGGGCTGGACCACCCGTTCGCGGTGATGCCCGAGCTCTCCGGGGTCCAGGCCGCCGCGGCGCACCAGTTCTACGCCCGGCTGAGCAGCGACGGTGGGTTCCGCAAGAGCCTCTCCGAGGCCGGCCTGCGCGCCCCGGACGGCACCGCCCCCACCGACTTCGCGGGCCCCGACGGCGCGCCGGGCCGGATCGCGACGGGCACCGGCGCGGACAGCGGAGCGGCCGCGGCCTCGGAGGCCGACGGCGCGACCATCGACCGCGCGCTGGCCGGCTGGTCGGCCGTGGTGGCCCCGGCCCGGATCCTCGCGGTCGTCGACACCTCCGCCAGCATGCGCACGCCGGTGCCGGCGGCACGCAACGCCACCCGCATGCGGCTGACCCTCGCCGCCGCCCGGGGCGGGCTCGGCCTGTTCAGCGACGACTGGTCGGTCGGCCTCTGGGCGTCCGCCGGGGGACCGGGCGGCGGCCGCCGCGAGCTCGTCGGGATCCACCCGCTGACCAGCAACCGGGAATCGGTGGCGGACGCGCTCGCCGGCATCGAGCCGTCCGGCGGCGAGGCCGGCCTCTACCGCACCATCCTCGAGGGATACCGCGCGGTGCAGAACGGCTGGCAGGCGGGGCGGGTCAACTCCGTGCTGATCCTCACCGACGGCGTCGGGATCGGCGCCGGCAACCTCGCCCTCGAGGACCTGATCGGCCAGCTGAAGGAGGCCCGCAAGCCCGACAAGCCGGTGCAGGTCATCGTGCTCGGCATCGGCAGCACGGTCGACCGGCCGCCGCTGGAGCAGATCACCGAGGTCACCGGCGGCGGCGTCTTCGTGGCGGAGGACCCGGCCCAGATCGGCGCGGTCTTCCTCGACGCGCTCTCGCTGCGGACCACGGCGGCCCGCTGAGCCCCACCGGCTTGACGTATCCACTTGCATCGATTAAACCGGTGGTGGCATCCGAGCGAGCTTGCGGGGGGACGAAAATGGTCGTAGATCGTTGGTGCCGGGGTGCCGTCGTCGCGGTGCTCCTCGCCGGGGCGCTCGGCTTCGCCGGTTCGCCGCCCGCCGTCGCGGGAGGCACCGATCCGGCCGGGCCGACCGGCGGCCCGTGCGCCTACACGCCGACGCCCGAGGAGCCCGCCGCCCGGCCGGTGCCGCTGCCACCCGATCCCCGCCGCACGCCCAGCCGCGGCCACGTGAGCGTGCTGCTGCACACCAACCTCGGGCCGATCCCGCTGGTCCTGGACCGCGCCGCCGCGCCCTGCACGGTGCAGAGCTTCGTGCATCTCGTCCGGCACCGCTTCTACGACCGCACCATCTGCCACCGGCTCACGGCGTATCCGACCCTGCTCGTCCTGCAGTGCGGCGACCCCTCGGGCACCGGCGAGGGCGGGCCGGGCTACCGCTACCGCGACGAGCTGCCGACGGGCCTTCCGCCGGCGCCGACGGACCCGACCGGCGCCCGCCGCGTCTACGCCCGGGGCGTGCTCGCCATGGCCAACGCCGGCCCGGACACCAACGGCAGCCAGTTCTTCCTCGTGTACGGCGACTCCGCGCTGCGCCCGAACTACTCGATCTTCGGCGGCGTCACGCCGGCCGGGCTGCGCACCGTCGACAGGGTCGCCGCCGGGGGAGTGACGCCGACCGAGGAGGATCCGGCGCCGCTCGACGGGCCGCCCGCGCGGCGCACCGAGATCCGCACGGCGCGTGTCTGCTTCTGATCACGGCGACGGTGCGCCGGGACCCGGCGGCACTGCGATACCGTCTGGGCGGGCGGTCGCGTTTCCCGGGTCGGGGACGACCCGCGCGGCAGTCAGCGATCAGGGAGACACCGATGTCCGAGTCCACCGCAGGTTCCGATGCCACCGCCGGTGAGCGGCCCGAGGCTGAGCAGGGGGAGGAGCAGCAGACCGAGGTTTTCGTGAACCGGGCGGCCCGCCGCGCCAAGGGCAAGAAGGGCGGCTCCGGCCCCGAGGCGTTCGCCAAGGGCCAGAGCCCGGTCGGCCGGGGCTCGGTGCAGAGCCCCCGGCAGTACGGCAACCGGCGCAGCGGCTGAGGTTCAGCGTATGGCGGCGACCGTCGCGTCGGTCGCGCCGCGCCAGAGCAGGCCGGTCTCGGTGAATCCCGCGGCGCGCAGTGCGTCGAGGTGCCAGGCCGCCGGTGGTGTCCACTCCGAGCTGCCGTGCTCGGCGGGGTAGACCTTCTGCCGCTCGGCGTGGAGCGGCGCGAGGCGCGGGTCCGCCGCCACCCTGCTCCACCAGTCGCGCCACGACAGTGCGGCACCCGTCGCGTAGCGAGCCTCGCGGCGGGTGTCCGCCGTGGCGATCAGGCGCTTGGTGAGGCCGGGCAGCCCCTCGTCGGGCATGTGGTCGGCGTTGGCGAACAGCCCGCCGGGTCGCAGCACGTCCCGGATCTCGGCGTAGAGCGTCGTCAGGCGCTCGGGCGCCAGCCAGTGCAGCGCCGTCGCGGTGAGCACCGCGTCGTAGCGGTGGCCGGGCAGCGCCGCCGTCCAGGACGGGTCGCGCAGGTCGGCCGGGACGATCTCCGCGCGGTCCTCCAGGGCCGCGCCGGCCAGGGCGAGCAGCACCGGGTCCTGGTCGACGACGGTGACCCGGGCGCGGGGGAACCGGTCGAGCGTGCGCAGGGCGATCGTGCCGGTGCCGCCGGCCAGGTCGAGAACCCGGGGCGGGTCCTCGCCGGCGACCGCCAGCACGGCGTCCAGCATCGTCGCGATCCGGTGCTCCCGATCCGGTAGGTAGGCCTCCTGCTGCCGGTCCCAGCTCTCCTGCCACGCGTCCGCCACATCGGCGAGGTAATGAGTCATGCCCTTCACGCTACTTACACACCGGGGCCGGAGTCCAGAGTGTAGGGCGACTTTATTGCCAACGATTTGCAACAGCGTGGCACGATTGTGAACGTTCACACTTATGGTGGTCAATACCTTCACATCATCTGCCCGAAACAACGGCGACACCTTGACGTAGAACTTGTGACCGTTAACACTGCGGCACGACATCGACCGATGTCTCTGAGTTCTCAGGAGGTTCCCATGTCCGGAATCTGGACCGGTCGCACGCGCCGGCGAGGCCTGTTGGTGGGCGTCGCGGCCGGGGCCCTGCTCGCGGTGGCCGGGGTCGCGTCCGTGTCGGCCGACGCGGCCGTGCCGCTCGCCGCCGCGGCCACGCCGACCACGCCGCCGGCGGCCTATCCGAACCCCGGGGTGATCAGCGGCGACACCGGCGCGCACGATCCGTCCATGGTGAAGACGCCCGCCGGGGGGTACATCGCCGCCTACACCGGCGACAACCTGCTGCTGAAGACCTCATCGGACCGTACGGCGTTCCGCAACGCCGGCGCGGTCTTCCCGGGCGGCGCCAGTTGGACGACGTCGTACACCGGCGGTAGCCGGAACCTGTGGGCGCCCGACATCTCGTACCGCAACGGCCGCTACTACCTGTACTACTCCGCGTCCACCTTCGGGTCGAACCACTCGGCGATCTTCCTGGCCACCAGCGCCACCGGCGCCTCCGGCTTGTGGACCAACCAGGGTCTGGTCATCGAGTCGAACACCTCGGACAACTTCAACGCGATCGACCCGAACCTGGTGGTGGACAGCCAGGGCCGGTGGTTCCTGAGCTTCGGGTCGTTCTGGTCCGGCATCAAGCTCGTCGCGCTCGACTCGTCGACCGGCAAGCGGTCCGACAGCACGATCCGGGCGATCGCCGGGCGCAACGGCGGGCCGATCGAGGCGCCGTACATCTTCAAGCACGGCTCGTACTACTACCTCTGGGTCTCCTTCGACTACTGCTGCCGGGGCGCCTCCAGTACCTACCGGATCATGGTCGGCCGCTCCACCAGCGTCACCGGCCCCTACGTGGACCGCAACGGCACGGCGATGACGTCGGGCGGCGGCACCCAGATGCTCGCCACCCACGGCAGCATCCACGGGCCCGGCCATCAGGCGGTCTTCGCCGACACCGACAGCGACGTGCTGGTCTATCACTACTACGCCAACAGTGGTGCGTCGTACCTCGGCATCAACCTGATCGGCTACGACTCGGCGGGCTGGCCGTTCGTCTACTGACGGGTGGCGCTGCAAATAACCTGCAAACGCATTTGTCTTCACATTGACATCCGTCTGTGTTGTCCTGTAACAGGAAAGCGCTTGCTTCGGGCAAAGCGGGCGCGGGAGCCAGCAACACCTGCTGCAGCGCGGCCCGGCCGGCAGACGGCCGGCGGGCCGCCGGTGCCGGTCCGGGCGGCACCCCATCCTCGGCCGCGATCCATCGCGCGGCGACCACAGAATTTCAAGGAGAAGACCATGCGCAAGAAGTTGCGCCACATCGTGCTGGGCGCCTCCGCCGGCGCCACCGCCCTCGCCCTCGCCGGTGCCGGCCTCGTCGCGACCAACGGCGCCTCCGCCGCCGAGACCGGCGCGGCCGCGGCGCCGGTGACCTCGCTCGCGGCCGTCGACCAGCTGGTCGGCTGGGCCACCCAGAACGGCGGCACCACCGGCGGCGGCGGCGCCGCGACGACCACGGTCACCAGCGCCTCGGCGCTGACCTCCGCGGTCGGCTCCAGCTCCGCGGCGGTCATCCGGATCTCGGGCACGATCAGCTGCTCCGGCATGCTGCGGGTGCGGTCCAACAAGACCATCATCGGCAACTCCGGCGCCACGATCGCCGGCTGCGGGCTGAACATCAACGGCGACCGCAACGTCATCATCCGGAACATCAACTTCCGGGACTGGAACGACGACGCGGTCAACGTGCAGACGTCGGCCACCAACATCTGGATCGACCACAACAGCTTCAGCAACGGCCACGACGGCGCGGTGGACATCAAGCGCGGCTCCGACTTCGTGACCGTGTCGTGGAACCACGTCTTCAACCACGACAAGTCCATGCTGCTCGGCCACAGCGACGACAACGGCAGCCAGGACATCGGGCACCTGCGGGTGACCTACCACCACAACTGGTTCGACGCGTCGACGCAGCGTCACCCGCGGGTCCGTTTCGGCAACCCGGTGCACGTCTACAACAACTTCTACTACAAGAACTCCGGCTACGGCGTGGCCTCCACCGAGGGCGCCGGCGTCCTGGTCGAGAACAACTCCTTCGAGGGTGTCTCCGACCCGTACCACCTGGGCGAGGCCGATTCCGGTCCCGGCACGCTGGTTGCCCGCGGCAACCTGCTGGTCGGCTCCGGCGCCGGGCAGACCGGCGGCAGCGTCAAGAGCATCCCGTACGCGTACACGATGGACGCCGCGAGCAGCGTCAAGTCGATCGTGACCGCCAACGCGGGTGCGGGCCGGATCTCGCTCTGACCCGCCGACAGCCCGGTACCCCGCCCCGCGACACCGTGGGGCGGGGTACCGGGCTGTCCGTCCACGACAGGAGAAGACCATGTACCTGCGAGAAACCCTCGCCGTCACCGTGGCCGGCGCCACGATCCTGGCCGGCGGCCTCGCCGTCGCGACCGGGGCGCAGGCCGCGACCGCGATCACCGTGGCCGCCGACGGCACCGGCGACGTCCGGACCGTGCAGGCCGCCGTCGACCTGGTGCCCGCGAACAACGCGTCCACCGCCACCATCACCGTCAAGAAGGGCACCTACGCCGGCCGGGTCGTGGTGCCCGCCAACAAGCCGAACATCGTCCTGGTCGGCGCCACCGGCACCGCGACCGACGTGGTCATCACCGCGAGCCGGCCGCAGAACACCGACGGCACGGAGGGCAGCGCCACGGTGCTTCTCGGCGCCAAGGACATAGAGGTACGCAATCTCACCATCCGCAACGACTACAACGAGGCCGCCAACGGCGCGTCGCAGGCTCTTGCGCTCTATGTGAAGGCCGACCGGCAGCGGTTCCGCAACGTCAGACTCATCGGCGATCAGGACACGTTGCTGACGCACGGTTCGGTGCGCGCCTATTTCTACAAGAGCTACATCGAGGGTGACGTCGATTTCATCTACGGCAGCGGTACCTCCGTGTTCGACAATTGCGAGATCTATTCGTCGACCCGCAATCAGTCCAACAACGGCTATGTGACCGCCTCGGCGACCCCGGGATCGAGGACCTACGGCATCCTCATCGTCAACTCCCGGCTGACCGGCGATGCGGGCGCCGGGACCGTCTATCTCGGGCGGCCGTGGCACCCGGGCGGCGACACCACCGCGAATCCGCAGGTGCTGATCCGCAACACCGCGCTCGGCGCGCACATCCGCACCGCACAGCCGTGGACGGACATGAGCGGTTTCTCCTGGAAGGACGCCCGGTTGTCGGAGTATCGCAACACCGGCCCGGGCGCGACGGTGAACAGCAACCGCCCGCAGATGAGTGACGCGACGGCGGCGAACTACACGGCGCAGAAGTACCTGGCCGGTTCCGACGGCTGGAACCCGGTCGTCACCGGATAGGCGCACACAAGGCTCGAAGGCCCGCGGCGCAGGGAACGCCGCCGCGGGCCTTCGTCGTGCCCTGAAAAGGATCGGGGGAACGGGAAACGGGGGATGAGGAGGGCGCCTCATCCCCCGTCCAATTCCGTTCGGACGGATGATCTGTGTCGGGAGCCGGGCCACGCGAATTGACTTGTCTGTCACCTCCCGGATCGTCGGGGCAGTTCTTTGGGAGCGCTCCCAAAGATGACTGTAACTGCCCCGACGATCGGTTGGAAGGGGTTGGCGAAATTGCTCAGACGGTCGCGGTACAGGTGACCGCCGGGGTGGTGCTCGTGCCGGAGCCGATGAATCCGAAATTCGTTGTCGCGCCGGCGGCCAATGCGCCGTTGTAGCTCACATTGGTCGCCGTCACCGTACTGCCGCCGGCGGTGACGGTGGCGTTCCAGCCCTGCTGCACCGCCTGGCTGCCCGGGTAGGTCAGCCGCACCGTCCAGCCCTTGATCGCGGCCGAGCCGGCCTTGACCGTCACGTCGCCCTGGAAGCCGCCCTGCCACGTGGAGGCCACCGAGTACGTCGCCGCGCAGGCGCCCGCCGCCGGTGGCGTGGTCGGCGCGGTGGTGGGCGGCGTGGTCGGGGTGGTGGTCGGCGGTGTCGTGGGCGGCGTGGTCGGCGGCGTGGTCGTGCCGCCCCCGCCGATGTTGATGTCGCTGCAGAAGTAGTACGACTGGTCCAGGTGGCTGGCCTGCCAGATCGTGTAGACCATCGCCCGGCCGGAACGCCCGGACAGCGCCACCGGCAGGTCGATCTGCACGCCGCCGTTGACCGCGGTCCACTGCGCGGCGGGCGTGTTGCCGATCTGGCTGACCAGCTCGAGATCGGACCACTTCAGCGCCGTGGTGACCGGGTTGAAGCCCGCCCGGGTCACGTACACCCGGATGTAGTCGGCGCCGTGCAGGGCGCCGTCGAACAGCCGCACGTTGAAGCTGTTGCCGACGGCGGCCGCCTTCCAGTCGCCGACGGTGTCCATCGCGTTGTAACGCCCGCTCTGGGTGTGGCCGGCGCTGCACAACTGGCCGTCCGGGATGGCCGCCTGGTGGTTACCGGCGACGCCCTCGCGGAACAGGCCGTTCCAGTTCCACATGGCGTTGGGGTCGGCCTGCCAGGCCTGCCAGCACATCGGATCCTCGGTCGCCATGGTCGGGTCCTGGAACTTGCTGCCCCACCGTTCGTAGCAGCCGTAGTTGCGCGACGCCGGCCCGGTGACGTTGCCGTGCGCTGAGGCGGGCCCGGCCGGAAGCACCGCTATCGCCAGGGCGGCGATGACGGCTCCGACGAGCCCGCTGACGAAGACGCGGGTTCGTAGAGTTGAGGACATGGGGGATCAGCACTCCGTGAGTTCGAGGCCCTCGAGGAAAAGGGCACGGGTCGAGAGGGGTACGGCGGAAGCTGCCCTGGCTTCCGGGCGCCGCGCGGCCCGACGGGGTGCGCGCTCAGCCTCGCCGAGCAATCGGCGCATGTCAATTCCCCCGGCGACCGCCAACCTCGCCAAGGAAAGTTTCCGGATCCTGGCAACCAATCGCGGCGCCGCGGCCACTTACCCGGTGGACGGGCTGACCGTCCGCGTCTTGCGAATGGATGTGCCATGACTCCACCTCGCGCTCCGCACGCCGGCGGCCCGGCCCGGCGGCGTACCCGGGACAGCACCGCCGGCGGGCGGCCGCCCGACGCCCCCCCGCTGCGCCCCTGCCGGCCCCGCCCCACCCTCCGCCCGCCCGGCGAGGACGGGGAG
>NZ_JBEZXZ010000175.1:0-18840 GCF_040638275.1 Actinoplanes sp. NPDC026623
CCACCCCCCCGGCGCCGCCGCTTCCGGCCGGCCGGCCGGCGGGGGTGCCCGGCCGCGACGCGGCGCTCGCCTGGTTCACCGCCGAGCGCGAGGTGCTGATCCGGGTGGTCCGGCAGGCGGCCGACACCGGCTTCGAGACGTACGCCTGGCAACTGGCCTGGGCCGTGACGGCGTTCCTCGCCCCCCGCGGCCTGTGGCAGGACCAGTTCACCACCCAGCAGGTCGCCGTCGCCGCCGCGGAACGGGCCGGCGACCTCGGCGGGCAGGCCATGGCCAACCGCCTGCTGGCCCGCGCCGCGCTGCGGCTGGGTGAGCACGACGACGCCGCCGACCGGCTGGCGGCGGCGCTGCGGCTGTACGAACGGATCGGCGACCTCACCGGCCAGGCGCAGACCCTGCACAGCCGCACCGAGCTCGCCTACGAGCGCGGCCGGCCGCAGGAGGCGCTGGCCCACGGCCGGCAGGCGCTGCGGCTGCACCGGCTGGCCGGCACGCCCGCCGGCGAAGCGCGCACCCTGAACGCCGTCGGCTACATCCACGCCACCATCGGCGACCACCGCTGCGCGATCGAGCACTGCACCGAGGCGCTGCTGATCCAGCAGAAGATCGACGACCGCAACGGCCAGGCGGCGACCCTGGACAGCCTCGGCTTCTCCCACGAGCGGCTCGGCGAGCACGGGCGGGCCGCCGAGCTCTACGAACGGTCGATCCTGCTGTTCCGCGACTCCGCCGACCGCTATCACGAGGCCGAGACCCTGACCCGGCTGGGCGACGTGCGGACGGCGATGCACGACCGGCCGGCCGCGGCCGACGCCTGGCGCCGCGCGCTGGAGATCTACGAGGCGCTGGGCGATCCCGCGGCCGACGAGGCCCGCCGGCGGCTGGGCCGCCTTGAGGAGTAGGAGCGGGCCCGCCATCCTCAAGCGCCCCAGAAGCCTAACCAGTCCGGAGGCGGCACAATTCGCGGCCACACCCGGGATGCCTGACAGTTTGCGCGACCTGACTCAACGATCGGTGGTGGATGGATACGGTGCTGTCAGCGGCGGACCCGCAGCCGGCGCCACTGCGCGACGCTGCGCCAGCCGAAGGCCAGGCCAAGGCCGAGCAGGTAGATGCCGAGGGCGAGTACGGCGGTCATGACGCTTCGCCCGGGGTGCAGCAGCCGTCGGTACACGCACCGGCCGGCGGCGCGGCGGGGCGCAGCGCGGTGGCCGGGGTGCAGCAGCCGTCGCCGCGCCACGCTTCGCGGCCTTCCTTGACCGCGACGGCGGCGATGACCAACGCGGCGAGCGGATCGGCCCACCACCAACCGAACAGCGAGTTGACCGCCAGACCGACCAGCAGGACCGCGGACAGGTAGGTGCACAGCAGGGTCTGCTTGGAGTCCGCCACCGCCGACGCCGAGCCCAGCTCGCGTCCCGCGCGGCGCTGCGCGGCGGACAACACGGGCATCACCAGCAGGGACAACGCCGCCAGGGCCAGCCCGATCGTGGAGTGCTCGGCCCGGTCGGCGCCGATCAGGGCCCGTACGGAGTCGACCGTGACGTAGGTGGCGAGGGCGAAGAACGAGATCGCGATGATCCGCAGCGCGGTGCGTTCGCGCCGCTCGTGGTCGCTGCCCGAGAACTGCCATGCCACCGCGGCGGCCGAGGACACCTCGATCACCGAATCCAGGCCGAACCCGAGCAGCGCGGTGGACGATGCGAGGGTGCCGGCGGTGATCGCGACGACCGCCTCGACGGTGTTGTAGGTGATCGTCGCGGCGACCAGCAGCCGCACCCGGCGGGTCAGCGCCGACCGCCGCGCAGCGGGCGGCCCGACCGGCAGCGTGGGAAGCGGTGGCGAGGCGGCCATCAGCAGCATCCCTTCGCCGCGGACTCGGGGCAGACCGCCGGGTCGACCGCCAGGACCAGGCCGAGCAGGTCGCCCAGGGCGTGCGCGAGCCGCGGGTCGGCCAGTTCGTATCGGCTGCGCCGGCCCTCGGGTACGGCCACGACCAGGCCGCAGCCGCGCAGGCAGGCGAGGTGGTTGGACAGGTTCTGCCGGCTGGTGTCGAGCCGCTCTGCCAGCTCGGCCGGATATCCCGGCCCGTCCCGCAACGCCAGCAGGAGCCGGGCCCGCACCGGATCGGACAGTGCGTGACCGAACCGGGCGAGGACCTGTCCGTGCGTCATGACTTCCACGACCACGACAGTACAGCGAACGCTGAATAAAGCAACCGCTGAACTGTTGCCTCGCCCCGTCACGGGCGGGGGTCGCGGGCCGGCGGCGCCCTGTCGTCGGCTACCGCATCAGGTTGATTCCGGACTGAAGGTTCGTCAGGGGGTGGCCTGGCGGTGTTCGAGGCGTTGCTTGAGGGCGGCCAGATTGTTCGGCATCTCCTTGCGGGCCTGGGGCCGGACCAGCAACGGGACGAGGAGCTTGCCGACGCCGTGACCCTCGAAATCGACGTTGATGGTCAGACGGGACCGGTCCGCGGCGACAGGTTCGACGGTGACGTCGACGACGGCCCGGATGGGTCCGTCGAGGCCTCGGACGCCCCACGTGCGTGGCGGGTCGAAGTGCGCGACTTCGGAGCTGCTTGCCCGGTCGGCGCCGCCGATGCGCAGGGTGGTCATGCATCGCGCTCCCACCTTCGGTGCGCCTTCCATGCGGCCGTCGACGACGCCCTGCTGCCACTCGTGGAACAGTGTCGGATCGGTGGCGTAGGCGAAGACGTCCTCGGCGGACCGGTCCACGTCGGTGCTGACGCTGATCAGCGACATGTCAGCCGCCCTCGGTGAACAGGGCTGCGTACCGCGACAGGTACAGCGGCCAGCCTTCGTCGTGGGCGACGCCGTCGCGTACGGATTCCCAGCCGGGGCCGTGCCGGTCGAGGTGGCGGTGTTCCAGTTCGAGGCGGGTGCGTTGCGGGGTCTCGGCGAGGAACCGGACCTCGACCTCGCTGGTGTTGTCCGGTTCGGTCTCGACCTGCCACTGCGGGCTGATGTCCCAGCTGAAGACGACCCGGTCCGGCGGGTCGTAGGCCAGGACGCGGGCCCAGCGGCATTCGCTGCCGTCCACGCCGCGGTCGTAGATGTGACCGCCGACCTTGGGCTCGAACACGGTCTCGGCGATCGCCGCGCCGAGCAGGTTGTGCTCCTTGGGCTTGAAGTCACCGAACCGTTCGGTGAACACCGTGAAGGCCCGCTCGAGCGGCGTGTGCACGATGACGTGGCGGCGCACCACGGTCGTGGGCTGGGTCATGAGTCCTCCTGGGTCGGTTGTTCCACGACGTCCTGGTAGCCGTCGAGCGCGCGATGCCAGAACGTATCCAGTTGATCACGCAGGGCGGCGACGCCGGCGGGGTTGAGTCGGTAAACGCGGCGGGTGCCGGCGGTGCGGTCGGTGACCAGGCCGGCGTCCTTGAGCACCTTCAGGTGCTGCGACACCGCGGGCCGGCTGATCGGCAACTCCTGTGCGAGTTCACCGACGGCCCTTGGTCGCTCCGCGAGGCACGCCATGATGGCGCGTCGGGTGGGATCGCCGAGGGCATCCCACCCGTCTCCGTCTTGGTAAGTAGCCACGAACGGTAAGCTACGACTTACCGAGTCTGGCGTCAAGTGCCTGCAGCCGCTGCTGCTGGCGGTTGCGCTCGGCGACCTTGGCCCGAGGCCGGCGGGCGACGAGCGGGATGATGGCGAGGGCGAGGATTCCGCCGCCCAGGGCGAGGGTGGCGTAGCTGGTGGCGGAGAGGATCATGCCGCTGGCGATGCCGCCGCCCGCGCCTGCGAGCGCCACGCACAGGTCGACGTTTCCCTGCGTCTTGGCGCGGCTGTGTAGCGGCAGCGCGTCGGTGATCATGGCGGTGCCGGAGATGAGGCCGAGGTTCCAGCCCAGGCCGAGCAGTGCCAGGGCCAGGGCGAGGGCGGCCACCGAGTCGGTGGGGGCGGTCGCCGCGACGACCCCGGCGACCAGCAGCGTCAGCCCGGCTGCCGCGGCGACGGGTGTGCGGCCGAGGCGGTCGACGAGCAGGCCGGTGAGTGGGGACGGCAGGTACATGCCGGCGATGTGGACGGCGATGACCAGGCCGGTGGCGTGCAGGTCGTGGCCGTGAGTTTGCATGTGGAGTGGTGCCATGGTCATTACGGCGACCATGACGATCTGGGTGAGGACCATCGTGAGCGCACCGGCCATGACGCCGCCGGTGTACAACGCGCGGGCGCCTGTCCGCGGCGGGTGGGCGGTCACCGCTTCCGACAGCTCGGCGGCGGCGATGCGGCGTGACACCTGCAAAGGGTCCGGTCGCAGCAGGGCGAACAGCACCGTGCCGGCGAGGGCGTACGCGATCGCGGCGAGGCCGAACGGCCCGGCCAGGGCGGGTATCCCGAAGTGCCGGGCGGCGTCGCCGGTGACGGCGACGAGGTTGGGACCGGCGACCGCGCCGAGGGTGGTGGCCACGAGCACGGAGCTGACGGCGCGGCCGCGGCGTTGCGGAACGACGAGGTCGGCGCCGGCGTAGCGGGCCTGCAGGTTCGTGGCGGTACCGGCGCCGTAGACGAGCAGGAACAGCAGCAGCAGGGCGACGCTGTCGACGGCGGCGGCCAGCACCACCCCGGCGCCGCCGACGGCGCCGGCGGCGTATCCGGCGGTCAGCCCGGCGCGGCGCCCGAGGCGCTGGGACAGCCGGCCAACCAATCAGGGCGGCACCGGCGGACCCGGCGGTGAACAGCGCTGCGGGCAGCCCGGACAGGCTGCTGGTGCCGAGCATGTCCGCGGCCAGCAGCGCCCCGACGGTGACACCGGCGGCGAGGCCTGCGCCGCTGAACACCTGGGAGGTCATGACGATTCGCAGGGTTCGGCGGTGCAGGGCCTCACGGGCGGCCGGTGAGTCGACGTACTCGGTGGCGATCATGCGGGGGGATGGTTCCTTCCGGAGTGGTGGAGAGCGCGCCTGCCGGTGGGCGTACCGAGGGGCGGCTGGTCAGTGCCGGGGGTGCGTCTCGTACATGCGGGCCCAGGCGAGCAGCCCGGACGCGGCGGTGAGGGCGGCGACGACCCAGATCGCGGCGCGGATGCCGGCGAGGTCGGCGACGATCCCGGCGAGCAGGGCACCGACGGCGAAGCCGCCGTCGCGCCAGAGGCGGTAGACGCCGACGGCGCGGGCACGCCAGGCGGGGTGCGCGACGTCGCTGATGGCGGCGAGCAGGGTCGGGTACACCGCGGCGGTGCCCGCACCGAGCAGTACCGCGGCGAGGGCCCAGGCGGTTAAGTCGTCGGCGAGCGCGATCAGGCCGAGGGCGGCGGCCTGCAGGAGCATCCCGGTGACGATGAACGGTTTGCGCCCGTAGCGGTCCGACGCCGGTCCGGTGGCGAGTTGCGCGAGACCCCATACCGCCGGATAGAGGGCGGCCAGCGCGCCGATCTGGGTCAGTGACAGTCCGGCGGCGGCGAACAGGATGGGGAACAGTCCCCAGGCGAGGCCGTCGTTGAGGTTGTTGACCATGCCGGCCTGGCTGGCCGAGGACAGCGCGGGTTCGCGCCAGCTGGTCAGGGCGGCGACCTGCCGGGTGGTCAGGTCCGCGTTCTGCTCGCCGGTGTGGGTGGCGGCTTCGTGGCGGGCGTGCCCGCGGGTCTCGCGGACGAAGAACAGCGACAGGCCGAGGCCGAGGGCGAGGTAGGCGGCGGTGAGCAGGAACGGCGCCGGGCGTAGCCCGTGGGCGGCGGCGAGGGCGCCGGTGGCCATCGCGGTGGCGGCCACGGCGAGGTAGCCGGCGGATTCGTTGAGGCCCATCGCCAGGCCGCGCCGGTCCGGTCCGGCGAGGTCGATCTTCATGATGACGGTGGTGGACCAGGCGAGGCCCTGGTTGATCCCGAGCAGCACGTTCGCGGCGATGATCCATCCCCAGCTCGGTGCCCAGATCAGCATGGCGGGGATCGGCAGGGCGATGAGCCAGCCGGCGAGCAGGACGGGTTTGCGGCCGTAGCGGTCGCATAGGGTGCCGGCGAAGAAGTTCGTGGCGGCTTTCGTCGCGCCGAACGCGAGGATGTAGGTCAGGCCGGCGGTGTAGACGGCGAGGCCGAATTCGCGGTCGGCGAGTAGCGGCAGCACGGTGCGTTCGGAGCCGAGGACACCGCCGACGAGGGCGTTGACGACGACGAGCAGGGTGAACTGGCCGGCGTTGGCGGCCAGCCCCAGCCGCGGTGCCGTGGTGGTGTTCATGAGCCCTCGGTCAGGCGGTGGCCGGTGGCGGCAGCCCAGTCGTTGGGACCTCCGACGAGGACGGCAAGGTCGCGGCGGCCGGCGCGTTCCAGCAGGGTGGCGGCGGTCATGGCGCGTTCGCCGTGTCCGCACATCACCACCGTGGGCCTGTCCGGTGCGGCGTCGCAGGCGCCGGGAACGTCGCCGAGTTCCAGGTGGACGGCCCCGGGTAGATGCCCGGCGCCGTATTCGCTGTCTTGCCGGATGTCGAGCACCGGGGCGTCGACCTCATGCGGGAGGACCAGCCGGGTGGTGGTGACCTCACCGGTCCAGGCGCTCATACCGCCGGTGAGTTCACCGGCCAGCGAGTCGAAGCCGATGTTCAGCGCCGGCCACAGGATGTCGGCCGGGTCCTGGCCGGGGTTGCGCACGATCACCACCGGGGTGTCCGGGGCGACGAGCCAGCCGAGCCAGGTGGCGAACTGGGCCCGCAGCGGGATCGCGATCGCGCCCGGGATGTGCCCGGCGGCCACGTCGGCAACCGGACGCACGTCCACCAGCGCCGCGCCGGCAGCGAGCAGTCGCCGCACCTCGTCGGCGGACAGTCCCGGTAGTGCGGGGGCGGCGCCGAGGACCGCGGGGCCCCGTCGGTTCGTCTCTCCAAGCCACCGGAAGTACGCCGGGTAGGAACCGAGGGAGGCGACGAGCCGGGCGACGAACGCGTCGACGTCCGGCGCGGCCAGCAGCGGATTGCCCGCCTTCTCCGCGCCGATGGTGCTGGTCCGCGCGGCACCGGGCGGGGCGGAGCAGAACGACCCGGCGCCGTGCGTGGGCCACACTCCGGTGGTGTCCGGCAGCAGCGCGAGACGGTGCAGGGACGAGTACTGGGCGCGGGCCAGTTCGACGGTGCGCTCGTCGCCGAGCAGGTCGGTGCGGGCGGCGGCGCCGACGATCAGCGACCCGCCGGTGAACACACCCACCGGCGCCGTCGCGTCGAGCAGCAGGAAGGACAGGTGCTCATCGGTGTGCCCCGGCGTCGCCAGGGCGCGCAGGGTGAGCCCGCCCAGGTCGACCTCGTCGCCGTCGGCCAGGCCGCGGTGGTCGAAGGCGCGCATCCCGGCGGCCGAGGCCAGGACTTGCGCGCCGTCGCTCGCCGCGAGTTGCACGGCGCCGGAGAGGAAGTCGGCGTGCAGGTGGGTGTCGGCCGCCCAGGCCACCGTCAATCCACGCCGCGCGGTGGCCGCGTAACGCGCGCAGGTCCCGTGGTGGATCCACCGCCAGCGCCCTGCCGTCACGGGCGTCGAGCAGGTAGGCGCTGTTACCCAAGCCCTCGTCCACCAGCGGTATCAGCCATTCCTGCCGCATCTGCACGACACCCCTTCGACCCGGGCGGCGTCTGCCGCACCTAGCTACTACACTATTCCACAGAACATTGGAGGATGGTGTGGGTGATCCGGTTGCCAAGGCTGAGCTGTTCGACTCCCTTGCCCGTGTCGGCAAGGCACTGGGCAGCGGCAAACGTCTGGAGCTGCTCGACCTGCTGGCTCAGGGTGAACGCAGCGTCGAGGCTCTGGCCCGCGCCGCGCGCTTGGGGCTGACGACCTGCTCGGCCCATTTGCAGACGCTGCGGCATGCGGGGCTGGTCGTGACCCGTCGTGAGGGTACGAAGATTCACTACCGGCTCGCCGGGCCCGACGTCGCCGCTCTGTACGCGCTGCTGCGCGACGTCGCCGGCTCCCGCAACGCACACGCCGCCGCCGCACGTGACGCGTACCTCGGCGTCGACGACACCGACGCCGTGGACCGCGAGGAACTCCGGCGCCGCCTCGCCGCGGGCGAGGTTGTCGCCGTGGACGTACGCCCCGCCGAGGAGTACACCGCCGGGCACATCCCCGGTGCGGTCTCCATACCCCTGGACCAGCTCGCCGACCGGCTCACCGATCTGCCCGCCGGCATCGACGTGGTGGCCTACTGTCGCGGCGCCTACTGCGTGCTGGCTCACGACGCCGTCCGGCTTCTGCACGCCCGGGGCCGCCGCGCTGCCCGGCTGGCCGATGGGATGCTCGAGTGGCGCCTCGCCGACCTGCCCGTCGACACCGCCGCATGACCACGCCCGTGGTCCTCGACGGCGGTGACCGCCGATGCGTGCTGCTGCTCATCGAGCTGCGCCGCCTCACCCTGCAGGTCCCGGCCGACACCACGATCCACCAGATCGCTACCGATCCGGCCGCGCCCCTGGACCTGCCCGCCTGGTGCCACCTCACCGGACACACCTACCTCGGCCCACTGCCGGCCGGCGACCGGCCCACCTACGCGATCAGGGTCACCGCCGCCGCAGCGGTCACCGACCCGGATCGTCCATGGCGGCCGACGCAGGTGTGATGTCGGCCTGTCGAGCGCCCTGGTCTCCTCGTTCGCGGTGAGGACGGGGTCGTGCAGGCAGCCTCCCGCATGTTGACTTGAGAGTGGACATAGGTGAAAGTACACTCAGGAGTTAACACATGGGAGGCTGCGATCGTGGCAGAGACGAGGTCTGAGCCGGTGCGGCGGCTGCCGCGTGCGCAGCGGCGCGAACAGATCCTCGCGGCGGCGACGACCGCGTTCGCGCGCCACGGGTTCGCCGCGACCGGCCTGGAGGACATCGCCGCCGAGGCCGGCATCACCCGGGTGATCCTGTACCGGCACTTCGACTCCAAGACCGACCTCTACCAGGCGACACTCGACCGGTTCTGCGCCGTCATGTCCGATCACGTGGCCGAGCCGGTGGGCGGGTTCACCGACGCCAGCATCGACGGGCTACTCAAGGCCGCGATCGCCGAACCGGACGGATTCCGGCTGCTGTTCGTACACGCCGCCCGCGAGCCGGAGTTCAAAGCCGCCGCCGACCGGTTCCACGCGCAGGTCACCGAGATCGCCCACCTTCAGATCTCGCCCGTTGTCACCGATCCGGCGTGGGCCCGGTGGGCGGCGCAGCTGGCACCCACCGTGGCGATCGAGGCGATCATCGCCTGGCTGGACGCCGGGCAACCCGACCCGGACCTGGCCGCCGACCGGATCCGGCACGTCATCGCCGGAGTCATCACCGCAGCAGCCTCCGACAGCGGGCTCGGCAGCCTGCCCCCGACCGCCTGACCCCTCGCCCATCCTGACCGGTTGGAGCACCTCATGACAGCGACACCAGACGAGACCGCCAAGGTCCTGCGCGCCTGGGAGAAGAGCGCACCGGGCTACGACAAACAGATCGCCTTCTTCGAAAAGATCTGGTTCGGCGGCGGCCGGCAATGGCTCGGCGCCCGCGCCCAAGGCCGGGTCCTGGAAATCGCGATCGGCACCGGCCTCAACCTGCCGCACTACCCGGCCGACGCCACGATCACCGGAATCGAGCTCAGCCCGGCGATGCTGGCCATCGCCAAACAGCGCGCCGCCGACCTCGGCCGCGACGTCGACCTGCACACCGGCGACGCCCAAGCCCTGCCGTTTCCCGGCGACACGTTCGACACAGTGGTCTGCGCGCTGTCGCTGTGCACGATCCCCGACCCGACCACCGCGATCGGTGAAATGAGACGGGTCCTCGTGCCCGGCGGGCGACTGCTCCTGCTCGACCACATCGCCAGCACCTGGCCGCCGATCCGCGCCGCCCAGTGGCTCCTGGAACGGCTGACCATCCGCGCCGCCGGGGAACACTTCACCCGCCGCCAGCTACCACTGGTCCGCGCGGCCGGGTTCGACCTCGTCGAGGCCGAACGACACAAGGCCGGCACCGTCGAACGCGTCCTCGCCCGCAAACCGCGCAGCGACTAACGGCCGGAGGACACTGACATGATCGGAGCCAAGATCGGAGCCGGCCGCGAGGCCGACGTACACGCCTGGGGCGACGACACGGTCGTCAAGCTGTACCGCCCCGGATTCGGCGGGCACCGCGCCGAAGCACTGGCACTGACCAAACTGGACGGACATGGCGTCGCCCCGAGGCTGATCGACGTCGTGGACTGCGACGGCCGCATCGGCCTGGTGCTGGAACGCCTCGGCGGGCAGGACATGCTCACACTGCTGCAACGCCAACCATGGAGAGTGCTCGGCCTGGCCCGCGCACTAGCCACGGCCCACCTCGCCGTACACGCAATCCGCGTCCCGGAAGGTCTCCCGGACCTACGCGAGAGGTTGGCCGCGCACATCGACGACGCCGCACTGCCCCCACCATTGCGCGACTTCGCCGTGCGGGTTCTGCACGAGCTGCCGGACGGCGATCACGTATGCCACGGCGACTACCACCCAGGCAACGTCCTCGTCACCGCCGACCGGGTCAACGTCATCGACTGGGTCGGCGCCACCCGCGGCGTTCCCGAAGCCGACCACGCGCGCACGCTCCTGCTACTGCGGCGGGCCGATCCGCTGCCCGGCACACCCCTGCTGTCCCGCGCGCTCATGGCGACCGGCCGATCGGTGTTCACGCATGGCTACACCCGGGCATACACCGCCAACACGCCCAGACCGCTACACCAGGTCGACAAATGGCTGATCGTGCACACCGCCGCACGCCTGTCCGAGGGCATCGACATCGAACGACCCACGCTCATCGACCTACTCGACCGCGCCCGGCACCGGGCCGTCCGGTGAACGCGCCGGGCACCGGACTGAGGTCAAGGCCGGGGCATCCGAAGGCGCCTGGGAAACGATGCGATACCAGGCCGACCTGCGACTCAGCCATGAGCATCCCACCAGGAAACAACAGCCGGGCGGCAAAATCAACAGGAACCATGCGCAACCGTACGCGCGTACGGGCAAAAATGCGTGTCGCGCCCTTGTGAACGCATTAATGGCTACAAATACAAAAGGCCAGCTACGCTGGCCTTTTGTTACGTCGGGCTGACAGGATTTGAACCTGCGACCCCTTGACCCCCAGGCCGTTGGAGTCGGCGTTTCCGCACGTCAAGCGCGTTGCGCAGCGTTCAGGAATACGTCAAGTATGCAGGACCGCGCACTGGCGCGCATACCGTGTGGTCCAGATGGTCCCCACGCGCCGCAACTACTCTTGTCCTTCCTGGGCCAGTCAGTGCACCGGGGTCTTCAGCGTCGGACGCCGGCCTCACAGAGATCGCTCCGCGCGCCGACGACGTGATCATCGCTCGCGAACGCCGCGAAACAGTTACGACCGCAGAGCGACGGTATGCTTCGGCCGTCGCTCAATGACCGCGGGCGACAGCAAGGCTCCAACTGTAGAGAGGCCAACCGGCAATGGTTAATGAGAATTACTACCTGCCAGCCAGTGTTGCTGCCACGCCGAGCGCGCAGGTGAAGGTAACGGTGACACTAGCCTCGAAACAGGTTAGTGAACTTCAGGACATGGCGAACAGGCAAGGCACAACAGTCACTGAGGTTATACGCCGATCCATCGCGATTGGACTTCTAGTCTGGGGAAAGCAGCTCGACGATTACGCTATCCTCATCGAAAAGGGCGACGAAAAACAACAACTGCGGTTCCTTTAGGAGCTGCAGCCATGACTAATAGCTCCGAAATGAGCGATCCCGAACGGATCATTGATTTGACCGCAGAGGCGGCGGGTTCACCCCTAGAACCTTTTTCGGTAGATCTCACCAAGGTAGAAAATGCACCCCCTGCCGGAACCGACGAAGATAGCCGAATTAAGATTGCAACTGCGGAGTTTCAGAGGCAATTGGCTGGCCGCCAAGAGTGGGTCCGGACCGCTCTCGCCGTGGGAGCTTTTCTCTCTTTGGTTGGGATCCTGGTGGTACTCTTGATCGCTGTGCTCGACGGCCTCACCGTTGATAACGTTGAAAAGGTTGCGACGGTGGTAGTAACACCACTAACCGGAATCGTTGGCACAATTATCGGCTTCTACTTTGCCGAAAAGCGCGGTAACGGAGGCAACTAGTGCCTCGTCCTTGGATGTCGGCCGCGGCCCGGCCCCCTGCACGACTTCGGCACAATCGGGGGGCTTGCTGCGACGGATTCGTCGCTGATAGCCCACACGACCCCCAGGCCGTTGATGTTGGCGTTTCCGCACGTCAAGCGCGATGCGGGCCGCTCACGGGATCGTTAAGCGTGCAGACCAGCGCGCTGGCACGCATAGCGTGTGGTCCCCGGATGGTCCCCGTCCGGCCGAGCTTCAGTCGGGGGATCACCACGCCCGGTCGGAATGGTGAATCCGACTAGAGGTCTTTGGCTTCGGCAGGCGTGTCTCTCGCATCCACAGCCGACGCAGGATCTACGTCCATCAGTTTCAGGACAAGCGCGATGCGAGCGCGGTCGTTGAGGTCCGGATTCTCGACGCCGGCAAGAATTTCGCCGACCTGCACGAACTTTCGTTCTTCGAGAAGCTGGGAGTGCATCCTCTCTGCTTGCTCAGCCAGATGCTTTCTTGACTTATCGGCGCGCCGCCAAAAAACCGCACCAGATCCGGCAATGACTGCACCACCGAGGCCGGTGGCAAGCGTTATGTAACCGTTCGGCGCGCTCGGCGCCGAATGCATCAGCGCCAGAACAGCCGCGGCCAGCACAAGCAAGCCCCCGACCGCCATGAAAATGACGCTCAGGATGAATGTTATGTTTGCCTGCCGAAGTGCCTGATTCAGGAAGCTTCCGACAAACTGATCCCTGTGTTGAATTGAACGCCGGAAAATTAAGCGGGAGTACCACAGATTTTCGGCCTCAGATTCGCGGGGATTCTCCGCCGTGTCCCGTTGGTAAATATGAATATCGCCCTTGACGCCGCTAACCTGGTACACGTCTCCGGCCACCTTAGAGCGCCCAATCGCCTGTTCCGAGGAGCCGACCACACCCCCCAGGCCGACCCGGCGAAGACCCAAGAAGCGCAGGAAGCCTCGGTGTTCCTTCGGTCCCACTTCCTGCGCGGCCTTCCCACGAGCAGCCAATTCTGAGCCACTAGAAGGCACCACGTCGACCTCAGTAGACCTATTCGAGCCATCTTCAACAGGCGGGGATGCTAGCTCGTCGAGCGGCTCCCTACGCTTTTTTCCTTTTGCCACCCGCGTCTCCTCATGACCAACAATAGGCGCGCCTCGCGTGTTACTCGGAATTCTCGCACAGATCCACTAACATGAGTGTCCCTCACGATAGCCCGTCCCCGTTGCCGATCTTCCCCACCTCATGCCGGACAGCAACGGGTCGCTAGACCGCACGACCCCCAGGCCGTTGGGATAGGTATTTCCGCACGTCAAGCGCGACGCGCAGCGATCACGCGAATGTCAAGTGTGCAGGTCCGCGCGCTGGCGCGCATACCGTGTGGTCCCCAGATGGTCCCCGGTGATCGAAGCAGCACAGGCCGTGGACCATGATGTGGCCGTGGAAGGTCGACAGCTCAAGATGCACACGGTTCTTCGCTACGGGCGCGACGGAGCAAGCGGTGACCCAACGTCGGCCCGAGGAGATCCTACGAGACTGACGACCTCGACGTGTTCGCCCGGGACATCGGGCGCGGCCGAAGGATGAGCGTTTGTTATACGACCGGAACAGCGCTCTAAAGTTGGGATCGACGGCGCTCATGGATCGTTTCGCCCGCTCCACCAGATAGAAGTCGAACGCCCCCGGTGGTCCCCGTTCATGCCCGGGGAGCGGGAAAGGTCAGATAACGTGACCCGCAGGCCAGGAAGGTGACGCGCGGATCAGATGCCACCTCGCCGCTCAGGCTTCTACGAACCAAGAATACCGGCCATCAACATCACCGAGAACTTCCTGTAGCCGGAGTATAGGGGTAATAACTGAGTCAATATTTCCGGGACTTCGCATCTGTTGTGGCCTTAGCGCCTCATCGATCGCCGATATAATCGGCTCCAGATGGGATGCGATGGGTAAAATGTCAGCGCAAGCACGAACCGCAACGACAGCTGTCTGCATCTCTCTTTCCAGCACTCCTCGCTCATAAAGAAGGATGGGCATGTCAAACGAGTCGAATGAACAATATTGACTTAGTCGCGTAAGTACGACGGAGCCGAGCTTTCTGGCCATGCGGACAGGCCGGAGATCTGTGTTGGCGAGATCGACCGCAATGAGAGGCAGCGCGGACCAAGGCCGATACATGGTTGGCCTTTTATCAGAAGACCAGCTCGTTCCCGCACCCTCCCTAGCGCCGCCGGGAGCGATGCTCGCTGCAGCCACAAGGGAAGCGCGATCGAGCCGCCATTCGCGAGTTTGCCCTGAACTAGTAACAACCCAATATGCGTCGATCCAATCTGACTCCTCCGCCGCCACGACTATGGAAACTAGGGCTTGGAACTCACGCCCCGCCAAATTAGGTATGTGAACATGCACCGTATCCCGCCGGCGCCGAACATCATGCGGGGCAACGCCCGCAACTCCGAGGATCTCGGCGACCCGGTTGCGAAGAAAAGGACTGCCTTCCCAAGGATTCACAAACTGGTCTATCCGCCTTCTCAAGACGGCATGCCCAGCACGCGCGATCGCGATTCCCGCTTGGAATGCTTCGTCGATCGCGATCAAGCTCTCCGCAGCTTGATGGATTTCCTCTACCTTGACAACCTGTCCGCCGAGCACCGGGGCATCCAGGGAATCATCCCAATAGACATGCTCGTGTGCTGCGGCATTCCTCCATTCAGTCCTGACTGGCTTCTTCAGAAACTGACAGATATCCGAGCTCGACCTCGAAATACCCATGAGAAGGTCATTCGTCGACGGCAGCTCTGTCGTCAGCTCAGTTTCACCCAGCATGCAGAGGACCGCTGCTGCGGTATGCCGAAAATTTGTTTCTAGTGACAACCGGTACAGATGACTGACCAGACGGAGCGCGCGCTCGTCGTCGGGCCCGGACATGAGTTCAACTCTAGTTCTAGCTACGTCTTCATGAGTGGAGAGAGCACGGGCAACCAACGGATAGAACCCGGTAATGGCCTTTAGTACCGACTCCTCATCCTCAGAGTAGCGATTGAATACCATCGGCCAGGTTGCAGCGACCACTCTATGAGTAATCAGTGGCCGCTGCGAGATCAGGATCTTTCCGAGATGCTCCGATGGATTAGGAAGGTAGTCCAACCTCGGCGGCAAAAGGTGAGAAATTGACTCGCGGACACGCCCCTCTAGCTCCTCTAGCCTTCCATGCCAGGCTGCGGTTATTCGAGCCCCCGCAGTGATGGAACTGCCCGCCTCCCAAGTCTCTGGTTCCATTCCATAGACATGTCGGAGAACGAACAGCCCGCTTTCAACTTCAATTGATCCTGTTATCCGATTGGATAGCTTTGCAACAGCTTTGTCGCAGAGCGTGACAGCATCATAGATTTGTTGACCGAATGAGTCTGGCGATGTTCCACTCTTAATCCCCCCAACAACAGCGTCCCAAATAACGTTTACACTGGTTGATATTTCCCAAACTTCCTTTGAACCGGACTCGTGAGGAGGCTCCTTAAAAGCGCTGATTTCTCGGCACGTAGCAGCTAGAGCCGAAACCAGGGCATGGAATCTAGCGAATCGTCCGCGAAACTTACGGCCGACTTGGCGAGTGCTTCCGGTCAGGACCCCAATAACCGTAGCGACCGATTGCCGACCGTCCCCCCATAGGTCCGCTATGGACGCGTCCCGTATGACATTTCTCCACTGAACGGGGGAAAGAGGTGTAAGTGGAAACTTTCGCATACGAGGAAGGTCCTCTTCTGCGACGCCAATGCCATCAGATAGCGCCATCCGCGCCGCGACCCATGACTCCGGGGAAATACGTGGCAGCGTGCTTCCATCGATTCTGTACAAATCATGACCCTTGGGTAAGGTTGGAGGTCCTGCGGTTCAACCAGAATGCCACACGGGCACCGCACCACACAATCACGTCAATTAATGGAGAGCATCCTAAGATGCTTCTGCGTCTCGAAATCCGTACGTGAGTGACAGAGCAATCCCTGTCCTGTCACTCACGTTTTCCCAGCTCAAACCCCACGGAGTGACACCAGTGACACCGGTGACACCCGTGACGACGTCGCTACGCCGAAGACAGCGCGGCTGCGATGTCGCCCATCGAGGTCACAACGGCGTCGGCACCGGCGAAAGCTCCCGTCTTCCACGGCCTGTTGGCGTAGCCGATGATGTTGACGCCTGCCGCTCTAGCTGCCTCGATGTCGGTGAGTGAGTCACCGACCAGGGTGCAACTCCGCGGATCAGCCCTCAGGGCGTCCACGGCAGTGACGACGGCCCAGGGATTCGGCTTCATCCGCGCAGGTTCAGCGTGCGGCCGGCCGACGATCGGCCCGATATGGCCAGTCAGCCCGTGCGCCGCAAGATACGCCCGGATCGCGGGCTCCGAGTTGTTGCTCACCACGGCGAGCGGTATCCCCCGCGAGTTCGCCCCCACGATCACCTCTCGACTGGATGGCGTCGGTGCCGCAGTGCGGACGGCCCGCAACTCCGCTGCGCACATCGCGTCCTCAATCGCGCCAACCACCTCGACCGGGCACGTCTCCGCGGTCCAACGGAGCACGGCAAGCGGGTCCTCTTCGCCGCGGATCTCAGGAGGGATCGCCATCCGCCTGAAGTCGAGCAGGGTGACCAGTTCCTTAGCAACGCGCGGCGCGGGCTCCCCTGCGAAGACCGAGCACACCGGACCGTCGAAGTCCAGGAGCAGAGGGCCAGCGCCGATGATGTGCGTTAACCCCACGCCGCTCACTCGCGGTACTCGCGGGCGACGCTGTTCCACACCGAGTCGAACCAGAGGCGCGCGGACTCCACGAACTGAGTGCCGTGTGATCCTTCATCCTCGTCAACGGCGTAGTGGAAGAGCGTCGCGTCCCTGCCCATGAGATCGAAGATCTCGACCGGCTGGCCACCGATGGTGACCTCCCGCTTGATCGCTGGGTAGAAGCCGAAGAACGCTTCGCTGCTGTTGAGCATGTAGAGCTTGAAGGTCGGCGCGATGCTGTGCGTTCGCACCTCAACGGTGGCCGATTTGACGAGTCCGAGGTCCGCAAGTTCCTGCACCTGGTCAATGATCCCGTCGGCGGCCCGCCGCGTGATGCGTTCTGCCCGCTTCCGGACCTCGGCGTCGTCCCCACCAGTCGCAGCCAGCGCGGGCAGTGCCATCGGCACGGTCATGTCCGAGATCATGAGGCGTACGGCGATCGTCTCGGGTGCGGTACGACCAGCGCGCACCATGTCGAGCGCTTCGGCGATGGCGTCACGCAGGGTTTCGCCGGAGAAGCCGGCGAAGTCGATCGCGACATGTGGGTGCTCGAATGCTGCCTCGATTAGCGGTCGCAACTCGACCGGTCGCTGTGTCTGCGCGCGCACAAACGCGCCGCTCCCCTGTCGCGTCACGATCAACCGTTCGTTGCGAAGTGCTTCCAACGCACGCTTGATCGTTTCTCGGGCGACGCCATACCGATTCGCAAGCTCCGGCTGAGACGGAAGCTTGTCGCCGGGCGCGAGCTTTCTGGTCAGGATGGCTGCGCGCAGCATGTTCGCGATCTGCTGCGACGCCTGCCGGGGGTCGTCGGGATCGAGGTCACCTAGGTAGTCCAAGTTCGCGGCCACCGCATGACAGTACCGCTGACTAGCCAAGTTAGGGAAGTTTCGACTCAGTCCTTGACTTGACTAGCCATGTCGGCCTACCTTCAGAGGACGGTACCTGACTAGCCAGGTCCACCAAGCTTTGGAGGCTGGCAGTGCGCAAGCACCCGCTCCTGTCCGACGAACCGACGTTGGCGGACCTGTCCGCGATCGAGGCCGAGTGGCCATTGATCGAGGCGGAGTTGTCCGTGCTGGACGCCGAGATCACCAACATCTACGCCGCCGAGCACGGCGGCCCGTCGCCGCTGGACTGGCGTCGGCTGCGCCGGGCCGAGGCCCGCGTGACCCGCATTGCCGCCGAGCTGGCCGCACGCCCTGTCGCCCTCAAGGCGGTGGCGTGATGCGCAAGCCGTCCGTGTCGGGCCGTGGTTGGGCCTACATCGGTGCCGCTCTCGGCGGCACGGTCTCGATCGCTGCGAACGTCGCGCACTCCTACGTCCCGCCCGCCGAGGCCCCGGCCGACTGGACGCCGCAGACCGGCGCGGTCGTCGGCGCGATCTTCTGGCCCATCGCGTTGTTCGTCGCGACCGAGATCCTGGCCCGCGTCGTCTGGCCTACCGGCCGCGGCTGGTCGTTCCTGCGGTTCGCCGGGCTGCTGCCCGTCGCTCTGGTCGCCGCGTTCGTGTCGTACCGGCACCTGTCGGGCTTGCTGCACTTCTACGGCGAGGACGCTCTGACGGTCCTGCTCGGCCCACTCGCCGTCGATGGCCTGATGGTCATGGCGACCGGAGCCCTGCTCGCCACTGCCCGCCGTGCCGCCGCGCTGACCGAGACCGTCGCGCCGACCGAGCGGGCGGAGCGGACCGTTACCGAGATCCTGGCGCCGGAAGTCATCGAACTCCAGGCGCGTATTGCTGCCGAGCAGGCAGCAGCCGAAACACCTGAGCCCCCAGCGCCTACCCCGGTTCCGGCGGTCAAGAAGACGCCCGTCAAGCGCGTCACGCCGCGGCCCGCGTCGGCCGAGAAGGTGGCCAAGGTCGCCGCGAAGATGCCCGGCGCGCCGGTCGCGCAGATCGCCGCTAAGGGCCCGACGATGAATTAGTTGGTCGGTTCGAGGATGATTGTCTGGTTTCGCACCGTTTCTGGGATGGGTCCAGGATGGATGACGTAGTTCCAC
>NZ_JBEZXZ010000176.1:0-18799 GCF_040638275.1 Actinoplanes sp. NPDC026623
CTTCCTCAGCCCCTCGCGCGGGGCCTGACCCAGGTGGCCGAGAGCACGACGCGCATCGGCGTCGCGATCGACATCCCCGAGCCGTGGGGCTCGGAGCTGACCCGGCGGCGCGCCGAGGCGGGCGACCCGCAGGCCGCGTACACGCCGGCGCACGTCACGCTGCTCGGCCCGACCGAGATCCTCACCGAGTCGCTGCCCGCCGTCGAGAAGCATCTCGAGGCGGTGGCCTCGGCGCAGGAACCCTTCACCGTCCACCTGCGCGGCACCGGCACGTTCCGGCCGATCACCGAGGTCGTCTTCGTGACCCTGGCCGTCGGCATCAGCGAGTGTGAGCTGCTCGCCGGCGCCATCGCCGCGGGCGACGGGATCCACCGCGACGCCCGGTTCCCGTACCACCCGCACGTCACCGTCGCGCAGGACGTGCCCGGCGACGCCCTCGACGCGGTGTTCGAGGACCTCGCCGGCTTCTCCGCGCGCTTCCACGTCGGCTCGTTCACCCTCTTCTCGCACGGCGGCGAGGGCCCGTGGCAGCGCCGGCGGGACTATCCGCTCGGCGGCCTGCGTTAGCGAGCCGGGCCCGCGGGCGAAACCCCGGAAGACGCAGGCGGGCCTGCAACGACATCAACCGCTCCATTGGGTACGGTCGGCGGCGTGAACGCCATCGACCGGGCGTACGCGGCGGTCGAGGCCCGGATCCTGGCGCTTCGGCACCGCTCCCCGCAGTTCGACCATTTCTGCCGGGCCTGCCTGCGATACGACGCGGTGCTGGGCGGCCGGCTCGCGGCGGCTATCGCGTACTACGGCTTCTTCGCGGTGTTCGCGCTCGCCCTGATCGGCTACTCGGTCTTCGGATTCCTGATCACCTCGAACGTCGACCTGTTCGAGGTCGTGCAGGACTTCCTGGAGCAGAACCTGCCGTTCCTGGACGTGCAGGCCATCGTCGAGAGCGGGCGCACCGTCGGCATCGTCGGCATCCTCGGCTTGATCTTCACCGGCATCGGCTGGGTCGAGGCGATCCGCTCGTCGCAGCGGCTGATCTGGCGGCTCAACCAGCAGCCCGGCTACCTCGGCATCCGGCAGCTGGTCGACCTGCTGGTCCTGCTCGGGATCATCCTGCTGCTCGCGGTCTCCATCTTCGCCGTGTACGGCCTGGAGGAGGTGCTGGACTGGATCACCGGCGCCCAGGGCTCGATCCTGCGCTCCGCCGTCAGCCTGATCCTCACCGTGGCGATCAACATGGTGCTCGCGGCGGCGCTGCTGGCCGCGGTGCCGCGACTGCGGATGACGGCGCGCCGGATGCTCCCGCCGGTGCTGCAGGTCGGCATCGGCATCACCCTGCTGAACACGGTCGGCCGGTCGTTCGTCAACCTGGTCGAGCGCAACCCGGCGTACGCGCTGGTCGCCAGCGCCGTCGGCCTGCTGGTCTACCTCTACGTCTTCAACCAGTTGCTGCTCTTCGGCGCGTCCTGGGCGGCGACCAGCCCGCACGGCCGGGTGGTGGACCTCTCGGCAGACGATAAAACCGCCCCGGTGGGGCAAAATACCTGGATCCGCCACGACCGGCCGGAATGATGGGCCCGTGGGCACCCTCGTGACGCTGCACCTGCCGCCGGACTCCCCGGTCGCGGACCTGCCGTGGATCATCACCTTCGGCGCGCTTGACGACGAGGACTGGGCACCGCTGGTCTGCGGGCCGTACGAGCGGCCGCACGCCCTCGCGCTGGCCCAGGCCGTCGTCGCCGACGAGGACCTGATGGCGGTGGTCGAGCCGCTGCTGCCGCTCGCCGGTGTGGCGGCGATCCGCGACGAGATCGCGCTGGCCCGGGCCGGGCAGGACCCGGAACTCGACGCCGAGGACATCGACGCCGACGGGCCGCGGCGCACCAGCCCGGGACGCCCGCCGACCGAGGCGGAGGTGCGCGCGGGCTTCGAGCGCCTCGCGGCGAAGCTGACCGACGGCGGCTGAGCCCCGAAAGGCATACTGCTCCCGTGGTGCTCTCGCGACGGTGGTCGGCGTTTCTGGTGGCGGTCGGTGTCTGGACCTGGCTGATCTGGCCGCGGTTCGGCCTGGCGATCTGGAAGGACGACAGGTCCTTCGCCGGCGGCGACCCGACGTCGTTCCTCTGGGTGCACGCCCTGCTGATCGGCGCGTCGCTGGTCATCGGCACGACGGTCGGCGTGCTCGGCGTCCGGGCCTGGCGGCTGGCGGCCCCGGGTCCGCGCAAAGCCGAAGAAAGTGCCGCCGTCGGCGGGGCGGTACCGAAAGAATGACTGCGGGGTACCCCGATAACCGGGCAATTACCTCCCCACGGACGCTAAAGCGTCGTTCAGGCGCCGGCGCGGAGGCCTCCAGATAACGGTGCGCCAACAGTCCGGGCGGATTTCCTGCCGCCGCCCTGGCCTGCGGCTACGCTCCCGACCTGAGACGCACCGCGAGGTGTCGGTGCGCTGTGGAAGGAGGGCGTCTTGCGCCCAGTACGTGGGAAGCGAATCGTTGCGATTCTCGCGGCGGGTGGGCTCTCGCTCGCCGCCGCTGCCTGTGGCGACGCCCCTGATGAGACCCCGAGCGGCTCCGGAGCGAGTACCGCCGCGGCATATAAGGCCTGCATGGTCACCGACACCGGTGGCATTGACGACAAGTCGTTCAACGCCTCGGCGTGGGCCGGCATGCAGGCCGCGCAGAAGGCACAGAGCAACGTCGACCCGAAGTACGTCGCGTCGACGTCCGAGGCCGACTACGAGCCCAACCTGCGGCAGTTCGTCTCGCAGAAGTGCAACTTCATCCTCTCGGTCGGCGGCCTGATGGGCGACGCCACCAAGAAGGTCGCCCTGGAGAGCACCAGCCAGCAGTTCGGCATCGTGGACAGCGCCATCCCTGAGGCGAAGAACGTCTACCCGATGCAGTTCGCCACCGAGCAGGCCGCGTTCCTCGCGGGCTACGTGGCCGCGGGCTACTCCAAGTCGGGCAAGGTCGCCACCTACGGCGGCCTGAAGATCCCGCCGGTCACCGTCTTCATGGACGGCTTCGCCGACGGCGTCGCGCACTACAACAAGGTCAAGGGCAAGAACGTCGCCGTGCTCGGCTGGGACAAGGCCAAGCAGAACGGCACCTTCGCCGAGAACTTCGGTGACCAGAACAAGGGCAAGTCGATCACCAACACGTTCGTCGCCCAGGGCGCCGACGTGATCATGCCGGTGGCCGGCGGCACGGGCCTGGGCACCGCGGACGTCGCGAAGGCGTCCAACGGCAAGGTCTCGGTCATCTGGGTCGACCAGGATGGCTGCACCGGCGGCGCCGCGCAGTACTGCGAGGTCTTCCTGACCACGGTCGTCAAGAACATCACCGACGCCGTCGAGAAGGCCGTCGTGGACGGCGCGACCGGCAAGCCGCTCGCGGCGACCCCGGGCTACCTGGGCACCCTTGAGAACAACGGTGTCTCGATCGCGCCGTTCAACAAGTTCGACAGCAAGGTCGACGCCGGCCTCAAGGCCGAGGTCGAGAAGCTCAAGGCGGACATCATCTCGGGCACCGTCAAGGTCGAGTCGGCCAACGCGCCCAAGAAGTAATTCGCGGCTAGATCGAGCATTCCGGCCGCCGCGCGGTCGCGGGTTTACCCGCGGCTTGCGCGGCGGCTCTGCTCAGGCTGCTAACGTCCCCCCGTTGATCACCAGCCCCTCGTCTGCAGGAGATTCCGCTGAGACTCGAACTGCGCGGCATCACCAAGCGCTTCGGCGACCTGGTGGCCAACGACCACATCGACCTGACCGTCGAGCCCGGCGAGGTGCATGCCCTGCTCGGCGAGAACGGTGCCGGCAAGTCCACCCTGATGAACCAGCTCTACGGGCTGCTGCAGCCCGACGAGGGCGAGGTGCTCGTCGACGGCGAGGCGCGGACCTTCCGCAGCCCCCGCGACGCCATCGCCGCCGGCATCGGCATGGTCCACCAGCACTTCATGCTCGTGCCGGTCTTCACCGTCGCGGAGAACATCGCCCTCGGCGCGGAGCGGACCCGGGCCGGGTTCCTGGACCGCCGCCGGGCCCGGCGCGAGGTCATCGAGGTCTCCGAGCGTTACGGCCTGCCCGTCGACCCCGACGCCCTGGTCGAGAACCTGCCCGTCGGCGCACAGCAGCGCGTCGAGATCGTCAAGGCGCTGACCCGCGACGTCGACCTGCTCATCCTCGACGAGCCGACCGCGGTGCTGACTCCGCAGGAGACCGAGGAACTGCTCACGGTCATGCGCGGGCTCGCGGCCGCCGGCAAGTCGATCGTCTTCATCACCCACAAGCTCAAAGAGGTCAAGCAGATCGCCGACCGGATCACCGTGATCCGGCGCGGCCGGACCGTCGGCACCGCCTCCCCGCAGACGCCCGAGGACGAGCTCGCCGCGCTGATGGTCGGCCGCGCGGTCAGCCTCGAGGTCAGCAAGGCGCCGGCCGAGCCGGGCCGGGAGGTTCTCAAGATCTCCGGCCTGATCGTGGACGACGACCGCGGCGTGCGCGCCGTCGACGGCGTCGACCTGGTCGTGCGCGCCGGTGAGGTGCTCGGCATCGCCGGCGTCCAGGGCAACGGGCAGACCGAACTCGTCGAGGCCGTGATGGGCCTGCGCCCGCCGCGCGGCGGCGAGATCACGGTCGACAACGAGGACCTGACCAAGATCAGCACCAAGCAGATCCTGCGCTCCGGCATCGGCTACGTGCCCGAGGACCGCAGCCTCGACGGCGTGGTCAAGGAGTTCTCCGTCGCCGAGAACCTGGTGCTCGACCAGTACGACCGGGCGCCGTACGGCAACGCCTTCCGGCTCAACCCGGCCGCCGTCGCGGCGGCCGCGCGGGAGCGGGTCGAGCAGTTCGACATCCGTACGTCGTCGCCCGACGCGGCGGTGAGCACGCTGTCCGGGGGCAACCAGCAGAAGGTGGTCGTGGCCCGGGAGCTGTCCCGGCCGCTGCGGCTGTTCATCGCGTCGCAGCCGACCCGCGGCGTGGACGTGGGCTCGATCGAGTTCATCCACGGCCGGATCGTGCACGAGCGGGACGTCGGCACGGCCGTGCTGGTGGTCTCCAGCGAGCTCGACGAGGTCGTGGGGCTCGCCGACCGGATCGCGGTCATGTACCGGGGCAGGATCCTGGCGATCGTCTCCCCGGACACCCCGCGCGAGGAGATCGGCCTGCTGATGGCCGGCATCACCGATCCGGAGGCGGCCGTGCCCGCACCGGTTGCGGAGCCGGAACCGGCCGCGGAGGACACCGACGGCGACGGGGTTGCAGAGAAGGGGACCAAGTGACCACGGACGGACCGGTCGGCGCACCGCAGCCGCCTGCCGACGAGCCTGCCCCGGGGCCGGCCACGGACACCAAGGCCGCGCCCGCCGCCGCTCCCGGCAAGGAGAAGCCGGGCGGCGAAGACTCGTTCCTGAGTCACTTCCTGCACAATCTGTGGTCCGCCAACACGGTCACGGTGACGGTGCTCTCCATCGTCCTGGCGCTCCTCATCGGCGCGATCCTGATCATCGTCTCCGACCCGGCCGTGCTGGACACGTTCTCGTACCTGACCGCGCGGCCGGGCGACGCCATCTCCGCCAGCTGGACCGTCGTCACCGACGCGTACGCGGACCTGTTCAAGGGCGCGATCGTCGACCCGGCGGCCGTGACCGCCTGGCTGGAGGGCACCGGCACCTGGCAGCAGATGCTCTTCCCGATCTCGGAGACGCTGACCTACGCGGCCCCGCTGGTCTTCACCGGCCTCTCGGTGGCGCTGGCGTTCCGCGGCGGCCTGTTCAACATCGGCGGCCAGGGTCAGGCGATCCTCGGCACGGTCTTCGCCGCGATGGCCGGCTTCCTGCTGCCGCTGCCGCCGGTGATCCACCTGGTCGCGGCCCTGCTGGCCGGCCTGCTCGGCGGCGCGCTGTGGGGCTTCGTGCCGGGCATCCTCAAGGCCCGGACCGGCGCGCACGAGGTCATCGTCACGATCATGCTGAACTACACGGCCAGCCTGTTCCTGGGCTGGCTGATCCTGCAGAAGGGCATCCAGGCCACCGGCCGCAGCGACGCGATCAGCGAGCCGGTCGACTCCTCGGCCCAGCTGCCCGCGGTCGGCGGCGAGGTCCGGGTCAACCTGGGCATCGTGCTCGCGGTGCTGACCACGGCCGGGGTCGCCTGGCTGCTCAACCGCTCGGCGTTCGGCTTCGAGCTGCGGGCCGTCGGCGCCAACCCGGCCGCCGCGAAGACCGCCGGCATCAGCGTCGGCAGGACGTACACGCTGCTCATGGTCGCGGCCGGCGGCCTCGCCGGCCTCGGCGGCGCGACACAGGTCCTCGGCACGGCACACGCCATGACCACCCAGGTGGTCGGCAACATCGGCTTCGACGGCCTGCTCGTGGCGCTGCTCGGCCGCAACCGGCCGTGGGGCACGCTGCTGGCGGCGATCCTCTTCGGCGCGCTGCGCGCCGGCGGCAACCGGATGCAGTCGTATTCGGGCATCTCCTTGGAGCTGGTGACCGTGCTCCAGGCGCTGATCGTCATCTTCATCGCCGCGCCGGCCCTGGTGAAGGCGATCTTCCACCTGCGAGCCGCCCGCTCCGCGCGGCTCGGCGCATCGATGGCGAAGGGCTGGTGACCCCGGTGTCGACGGCGACAGTGGAAGAGCTGACGGAGGCCACGGCCCCGAAGCGGTTCTGGGACCGGCAGCGGCGGCTCGGTGTCGCCCTGGTGCTGCTCGGCCTGGTAGCGGTCGCGGGCTTCGGCTCGCTCGCACCGTCCAAGCCGGCGCGCTTCACCATCAGCGAGGACGCCAACGGTGCCGCGCTCGCCATCAACGGGCAGCTCGGCGCGCTCCTGTTCGGCCTGGTCGCGCTGGTCGCCGGCGTGGTCCTGCTGGCCGGCGTGGCCCGCAGGCAGCAGACGCTCGTGCTCAGCATCGGCATCCTCGGCTTCGTCCTGTCGTTCCTGTGCTGGCAGGTGGCGGGCAAGTTCCTGCCGCTGGTCGACACGGCGAGCGGCACGCTCCAGCTGGCGGTGCCGCTGCTGCTCGGCGCCCTCGCGGGCGTGCTGGGCGAGCGCTCCGGCGTGGTCAACGTGGCCATCGAGGGTCAGTTCCTGATGGGCGCGTTCGGCGCCGCCCTGGTCGGCACGATGGCGACGAGCGTCTGGCTGGGCCTGCTCAGCGCGGCGATCGGCGGCCTGATCATCGCGGCGATCCTGGCCGTGCTGGCGATCCGCTACCTGGTGGACCAGGTCGTGGTCGGCATCGTGCTCAACCTGCTCGCGGTGGGCATGACCGGCTTCCTGTACGAGCGGCTCATGCAGCCCGAGGCGCAGACGTACAACCAGCCGCCGCGGATGCCCGAGTGGAGCATTCCCGGCCTCGCCGACATCCCGGTCATCGGGCCGGTGCTGTTCAAGTCGAACCTGCTGGTCTGGCTCGCCCTGATCCTGGTCTTCGTGATCCACTTCGGGCTCAGCCGGACCCGCTGGGGCCTGCGGACCCGGGCGGTCGGCGAGCACCCGACGGCGGCCGACACGGTCGGCATCCGGGTGCGCGGCCTGCGGTACCTGAACGTGCTGGTCGGCGGCCTGATCGCGGGCGCGGGCGGCGCGTACTTCACGCTGGTGGCGACTGGCAGCTTCAACAAGAACATGACGGCGGGCGCGGGCTTCATCGCCCTCGCGGCGTTGATCTTCGGCCGCTGGACCCCGTTCGGCGCGCTTGGCGCGGCGCTGTTCTTCGGCTTCACCCAGAAGCTCGCGACGTATCTGAGCGTGGCGGGCAGTTCGGTGCCGAGCCAGTTCCTCAACATGCTGCCGTACCTCGCGACAATCGTGGCGGTGGCGGGCCTGGTCGGCCGGGTACGCGCACCCGCCGCGGACGGCCAGCCCTACGTGAAGAGCTAGCCGTTCAGGGGAGCCGCATCAGGCTGGATCGGTGGTGGTGCAGAATCGGCGGCATGGAGATCGACTGGCCCGCGCTGCGGGCCGCCGCAATCGAGGCCATGCGGCAGGCCTACGCCCCCTACTCCGACTTTCCGGTTGGGGTGGCCGGGCTGGTCGACGACGGGCGGGTGGTCGTCGGCTGCAACGTCGAGAACGCCTCGTACGGTGTCGGGCTCTGCGCCGAATGCGGGCTCGTCAGCTCGCTGCACGCCACCGGCGGGGGCCGGCTGATCGCGGTGTCCTGCGTCGACGCCAACGGCCTGCCGCTGATGCCCTGCGGGCGCTGCCGGCAGTTGCTCTACGAGCACGGCGGCGCCGAGTGCCTCGTCGAGGCGCTGCCCCGGCCGCTGACCATGGCCCAGCTGCTGCCGAACGCCTTCGGCCCCGACGACATCGACAAGGTCACCGGGCCGTCCGCGGTGCCGGCCGTGCCGCCGCAGCTGGCCAAGTGGCGCGGCCGCGGGACGGTCTTCGTGCACCCCGACCTCTCCGGCGGTGAGCAGGTCTGGACGGGCTACTGGGAGCGTTCCGCCGGCACCCCGGACGCGATCGACGCCGAGAAGGGCATCCTCGAGGAGGGGCCCATCTTCTCGACCGCCGCCGCGGCGGTGACGTGGGGACTCACCCGCACACCGAGGATCGTGGTGGTGGACGTCGACGGCGCCCTGTCCTGGGCCGGCGAGGGCGAACCGCCGGAGGGCATCGGCACCAGGTGGGAGCAGTCATGAGTGAGTTTGCGGCGGTCGACGTGATCCGGGCCAAACGGGACGGGCAGATCCTGTCCGACGCGCAGATCGACTGGGTCGTCGACGCCTACACGAAGGGCGTCGTCGCCGACGAGCAGATGTCCGCGCTCGCCATGGCCATCCTGCTGCGCGGGATGACGGCCGCGGAGATCGCCCGGTGGACCGCCGCGATGATCGCCAGCGGCGAGCGGCTGGACCTGTCCGCCGTGACCCGCCCGACGGTCGACAAGCACTCCACCGGCGGCGTCGGCGACAAGATCACGCTGCCGCTCACCCCGCTGGTCGCCGCCTGCGGCGCGGCGGTGCCGCAGCTGTCCGGGCGCGGCCTCGGGCACACCGGCGGCACCCTCGACAAGCTCGAGTCGATCCCCGGCTGGCGCGCCGCGCTGAGCAACGACGAGTTCGTCCGGCAGTTGCAGGACGTCGGCGCGGTCGTCTGCGCCGCCGGCGACGGCCTCGCCCCGGCCGACCGCAAGCTCTACGCGCTGCGCGACGTCACCGGCACCGTCGAGGCCATCCCGCTGATCGCCAGCTCGATCATGAGCAAGAAGATCGCCGAGGGCACCGGCGCGCTGGTGCTCGACGTCAAGGTCGGCACGGGCGCGTTCATGAAGGACGTCGGCATGGCCCGCGAGCTGGCCCGCACGATGGTCGAGCTGGGCACGGCGCACGGCGTGCGCACCGTTGCGCTGCTCACCGACATGAACACGCCGCTCGGGCTGGCCGTCGGCAACGCCATCGAGGTCGAGGAGTCCCTCGAGGTGCTGGCCGGCGGCGGCCCCGCCGACGTGGTCGAGCTGACCCTGGCCCTGGCCCGCGAGATGCTCGCCGCGGCCGGGCTGGACGGTGACCCGGCGAAGGCCCTCGAATCCGGGGCGGCGATGGACTCGTGGAGGGCCATGATCCGCGCGCAGGGCGGCGACCCGGACGCGCCGCTGCCCACCGCGCGGGAGACCGAGGTGCTCCGCGCGGGCACCCACGGCGTGATCGAGAGCATCGACGCGCTCGACATCGGCCTGGCCGCCTGGCGGCTCGGCGCCGGCCGGGCGCGCAAGGAGGATCCGGTCAGCTTCGGCGCGGGCATCATGCTCAAGGTCCGGCCCGGCGACACCGTCCGCGCCGGGGATCCGCTGCTCGAGCTCCGTACCGATGACGGGTCCCGGATCTCCGCCGCGCTGGCGGCGGCCGACGGCGCGATCCGGATCGGACAGGGCGCGCCCACCCCTACGCCTTTGCTCATCGACCGCATAGCCTGAGCGGTCATGAAGGCCGCCCCCGATCCCCGAGCGGTGCGCGACGCCAGCCTGGACGAGCTCGAGCGGCTCGGACTGCCGCTGCCGCCACCGGCTTTCCCGCTGGTCTGGGAGCCGGGCGACGGCGTGACGCTGCGCACCACCGGGGAGATCGAGGCCCGGGCCGCGGTGCTGCACGTGGTGGTGGCGCGCTGCTTCGGCATGCCGACCGAGGCGGCCATGAGCTGGCTGCTGGGCTCGCACCTGGTGGATTTCGTCACGCCGCCGGAGTGGCAGTTCGTGGCCGGCGGCAAGGGCGACCACCGGTCGTTCGTGCTGCACCACGAGGCGGTCTTCGCGCTGGCGTGGCTGCTCGGCCTGAGCCGGCACCTCGACCCGACGGCGCCGCCGGAGGACCGGCTCATGCAGCAGATGCCGGACCTGCCGGCGGGGGAGTCGTTCGACCAGTGGCGGTCGCGGTCGCTGGTCGCGCCCCGGGACGCGATCGAGGCGGCCGTGCTGCTGGATCTCTACTACTGCCTGGACTGGGCCTTTCAGGAGGCGGACAAGGCCGGGGCGCCGGTGCCGGGCGAGGTGGACGGCAACGCCATCGGCCAGCGCAGGTGGGGCCTGGAGTGGGCGGTCGTGTTTTCCGGGCCCTACCACGAGGCGCCGCCGGGATGGGAAGAAGTCGATCTCTCGGTGTGACCGGTCGCTGCGCTTCCCTGCCGGCTGCGTGAGTGGCCGACGCCCGGCTACGCCGGGGCGTAGAGAGTCAGATCCACCGCGGCCGTCACCGTGATGTCCGAGGCCTCGATCTCCTTGATCGAGAGGTGGCGTGCGCTCGGTGTCATGCCGATCAGGGTTCGGGTCTCCGCTGCGGTCAGACGCATCCGGTGCCGCAGGGTGGTGGTGCCCCGGGCGTGGAAGTCGGCGCCGAGGGTGTCGGCGACGCGGGCCGGCTTGGCCGGGTCGACGCCGATCAGGCCGTAGGCGTCCACCAGCTCCGCCAGGTGGTCCTGGGCGGGGGTGACCACCAGGAGCAGGCCGTCCGAGTGCAGGACGCGGCGATACTCCGGGCCGTTTCGCGGGGCGAACACATTGATCAGCACCGAGACGCAGGCGTCCTGAAGGGGTAGCGGCCGCCAGAGGTCGGCCAGGGCGGCGCCGGCCCGGGGGTGCGCGCGGGCCGCCCGGCGCAGTGCGGGCTTGGAGACGTCGAGACCCAGCCCCTGCGCGTCGGGCGCGGCGTCCAGCACGCGGGCGAGGTAGTGGCCGGTGCCCGTTCCGGCGTCGAGGACCAGGCCGTCGTCCGGGCGTACCGTCTCGGACAGCGCGTTCGCGATGAAGTCGTAGTGGCCCTCCGCCAGGAAGGCCTCGCGGTCCTCGATCATCTCTGCCGTGTCGCCCGAATGGGGCGCCCGGCCCGCCGTGAGGCTCACATAGCCCTGCCGCGCGATGTCGAAGTTGTGCGCGCGGGGGCAGCGCAGCGCCCGATCGCCGGCCCGTTCCAGCGTCTCGCCGCACACCGGACACCGCAGGTACGGCAATGCTCCGTCGATCATTCGCTGCTTCCTACTAGCATCTGGTGATGGTCGCCATCTCCCACGCCGACATCGTCCAGGCCCCGAAAGCGCTGCTGCACGACCACCTCGACGGTGGGCTGCGGCCCGCGACGATCGTGGAACTCGCCGCCAAGGCCGGGCATCGACTCCCCGAGACCGATCCGGAGCGGCTGGGGCAGTGGTTCGTGGCCGCCGCCGACTCGGGTTCGCTGGAACGCTACCTGGAGACGTTCGCGCACACCGTCGCCGTGATGCAGACCGAGGAGGGCCTGCACCGGGTCGCCCGGGAGTGCGCCCTCGACCTCGCCGCCGACGGCGTCGTCTACGCCGAGATCCGCTACGCGCCCGAGCAGCACCTGGAGCGCGGACTGAGCCTGGACGCGGTGGTCGAGGCGGTGCACGCGGGCTTCCGGGACGGCTGCGCCGAGGCGGCCGCGCAGGGCAACCAGATCCGGATCGGCACGCTGCTGACCGCGATGCGGCACGCCGCCCGGTCACAGGAGATCGCCGAACTGGCCGTGCGGTGCCGCGACACCGGGGTGGTGGGCTTCGACATCGCCGGCGCGGAGGCGGGCTTCCCGCCCACCCGGCACCTCGACGCCTTCGAGTATCTGCAGCGGGAGAACTTCCACTTCACCATCCACGCCGGCGAGGCGTTCGGGCTGCCGTCGATCTGGCAGGCCATCCAGTGGTGCGGCGCCGACCGGCTGGGGCACGGCGTGCGGATCGTGGACGACATCACCGGCACGAGCCTGGGCCGGCTGTCGTCGTACGTGCGGGACAAGCGCATCCCGCTCGAGCTGTGCCCGTCGTCGAACGTGCAGACCGGCGCGGCGCCCTCGATCGCCGAGCACCCGATCGGGCTGCTGCACGACCTCCGCTTCCGGGTCACGGTCAACACCGACAACCGCCTGATGAGCGGCACCTCGATGTCGAAGGAGATGGCGCTGCTCGTCGAGGCCTTCGGCTGGGGCTGGAGTGAGCTGCAGTGGCTCACGATCAACGCGATGAAGTCGGCGTTCATCCCGTACGACGAGCGACTGGCGATCATCACCGACGTGATCAAGCCGACGTACGCGAAGTTATTGGCCTGAAGTCCGCTTTAAGGCGGCATTGGGGACACGTCCGTACCTTCGTCTCATGAAACTGGCGATTCGGTCAGCCGCCTCATCCTTTCGGTCAGATTGCTAGCTCAAACACTGCACAATCCGGCATCTTGCCTTGCCGTTGGCCCAACGGCGAGCCATCGTCTGTCCTGCCGCGATTGATGGTGGATCGGGCCGGAGCGGCGTGTGCGGGATCCCCGTGGCGCCGCCCGGGGCGAGTGACTTTAAGAGACGTACCCATGTACGAGCAGTGATGACCGACCGGCGATGTCCAACTCTTCGGACTCAACATCGCATCACACAAACGGTCCGGGTCAGGCTGCTCTTTCTCTTTGACACTCGTCGTGATGGAATCTCGGGGGCCCGACCGGTGAGTCGGCCGTGTGCGGTGCCCGGCGATCCGAATGCCCGGGTCCGAAACAGGAGGACGGTGACGTGAGCAAGCGCCCCAAGACGGCGAACGCTGTCATGTCGCGTCTCCGCCGGCCGGCCGGCCGGCTGCGGGATCTGCCGATTTGGTCGAAGCTCGGGCTCATCATGCTCGTGCCCACCCTGGCGACGGTCATCGTCGGCACCAGCGGCCTGATCGACCACATCAACGAGGCCAACGACGCCGAGCGTGCACGCACCCTTTCGGTGCTGTCGCAGGCGGCCGGTGGACTCGTCGATCACCTGCAGAGCGAACGTGCCTACGGCGTGATGATCGCGACCACCCAGAAGGGATCAGCTGGGCGGACGGCTGCAGCTCTCGGCTACAAGCGTGAGCACCCAAAGGTGGACCAGGCCAAGCTGCCCTACTCGCAGCAGAAGGCGGCCCTCGACGAGGTGCCCTACCAGGTCTCCGTACTGCTCCTGCGCCTCGACCGCAACCTCGAGGACCTGCCCGCGATCAGGACCAAGACGGCCAACATCGACGGCACGAAGTCCAACTTCGCGCTGAAGGACGTCGAGGAGAACTACGACAACCTGATCGGCGACCTCCTCAGCGTGCGTGAGGCCTCGGCGCAGCTCGCCCAGGACACCAACCTGAGCGACCGCCTCCGAGTGGTCGCCGCGGTCGCCCGGGGCAAGGAGTTCATCTCCGAGCAGCGCGACGTCGGCCTCAAGGTAATCGGCGCGGGCAACTTCACCCCGAGCCTGCGGCGCGACATGCTGGAAACCGACACCGGCTACGACATCGCCCTCGCGTCGATGAAGCAGGTCGCGACCGCCGACGAGATGGCCCTGTTCAACCGGGTCGTCGACGGCCCGGCCGAGCGCGCCGCCACCAACCTGACCGTTCCGCTGCAGGGACTCAGCCCGGACAACTCCCGGGCCATCGAGTTCAACACCGAGCAGTGGGAAACCGCGCTGATCGGCTACAACGACCTGTTCCGCAGCGTCGAGATCAGGCTCGACAAGCAGATCGTGGCGCAGGCAACCAACCTCCGCGACACCGTGCAGACCCGGGTCTTCATCGAGACCAGCATCCTGCTCGGCATGCTCCTGCTGGCCATCACCTTCGCCTGGTTGATCGCCCGCTCGATGGCCCGCTCCCTGCGTGAACTGCGCCAGGGTGCGCTCAACGTCGCCCAGTTCGGCCTGCCCCAGGCGGTCGAGCGGCTGCGTGATCCGGCGCTGACCGGCTCGCTGACCCCGGCCCAGGTGGCCGACCAGGTCGCCGAGCCGCTGCCGGTGCGCAGCCGGGACGAGTTCGGGCAGGTGACCGAGGCCTTCAACGCGGTTCACCTCGAGGCCGTCCGCACCGCCGCCGAGCAGGCCGCCCTGCGGTCCTCCGTCGCGACGATGTTCGTCAACCTCGCCCGTCGTTCGCAGATCCTGGTCGACCGGCTCATCGGCCACCTCGACCGGCTGGAGCGCGGCGAGGAAGACCCGGACCGGCTGGCCGAGCTCTTCCAGCTCGACCACCTGGCCACCCGAATGCGCCGAAACGACGAAAACCTCCTGGTTCTCGCCGGCGCCGACTCGACCCGTGTGCAGCGGGAGCCCGCCGCACTGATCGACGTGCTCCGCGCCGCGCAGTCCGAGGTCGAGCACTACACGCGCATCGAGTTCGGCATGATCGACCGGGACATCGAGGTGTCCGCTCACGCGGTCAACGACATGGTCCACCTGGTCGCCGAGCTCTTCGACAACGCGACCGCGTTCTCCCCGCCGAACTCGCACGTCATCGTCGAGGCCCGGCGCCTCGGTGACGGCGCGGTGCTCTCGGTCGAGGACCGTGGCATCGGCATCAGCCGCGAGCAGCTGCGTGACCTCAACGATCGGCTGGCCCGGCCGCCGATGGTGGACGTCGCCGTCTCCCGCATGATGGGCCTGGTCGTGGTCGCCCGCCTGGCGAACAGGCACGGCGTCAAGGTCGAGCTCCGCCCGGCCGACACCGAGCGCGGCACGGTCGCCGACGTCGGCCTGCCGGTCAGCGTGATGGTCTCGTCGTCGATGGCCGCCCGCCTGACGTCCGGCTCCACCTACCCGCCGTACGGCCAGGAGCAGCAGCCGCGTCAGTTCGCCGAGCCTCCGCTGGCTCTCGAGAGCGGCTCCAACGGCCACGGCGGCTACCCGGCCGGCCGTCCGTTCGACCCGAACCCGCCGATGCCCGGCGGCGGCATGCTCGGCGCCGGTGGCAACCGTTCGGTGCCCGCCTGGTCCGACCTGACCGGCGCGCCCTCGAACGGCTTCGAGCCCAACGGCAACGGCAACGGCAACGGCTTCGGCGGCGGCCCCAACGGCTTCAGCAACGGGGCCAACGGTTACCACGGCCCGCGCAGCAACGAGCCGATCCCGCCGCTGCCGCAGTCTCAGGCGCCGTCCGGCCCGCAGGGCTTCGCCGGTCCCGACGGTCTGCCGCAGCGCCGCAACGACGGTGGCCCGGCCCAGGACACCGGCCAGTACGGTCACACGATCCCGCGTCAGCTGCCGGCTCACCCGGAGACGCAGGGCCGCACCCCGTTCGTGCCGCCGGTGTCGGCGCCCCCGGTTCCGCCGGTCTCCGCACCGCCGGTGCCGTCCGCGCCGCCGTACGGTGGCGGCCAGGTGTCGTCGCCCGACCAGAACCGGCCCTACTCGGCGCCGCCGGTGCCGCAGTCGGCCGCCTCGGCCCCGCCGGCCTGGCCGCCGGTCACCGCCGAACGCGAGTCGGGCAACACGCCGCACGTTCCGGAGAGCCTCGCGGCCGCCCTGGACATGACGGCCGAGCTGCCGCGCTACCGTTCGGATCGGGGCACCGCCGGCTCGCAGCCGCAGGTGGCCCGCCCGACGAACCCGCAGAACGCGACGCCGCAGACCGAGGCGGAGCGGTCCGCCGCGGCCGCCGCGGCGGCACACGAGGCGGCGGAAGCGCAGGCAGCAGCCGCTCAGGCGACCGCCGCCGCGCAGATCGCCGCAGCACAGGCCGCCGCCCGTCAGCGTGCGGCCGGCGACTCGAAGGCGCAGTTCGCCGACGAGACGATGGAGCTGCCGATCTTCCGGGAGCTCGAGTCGGCCTGGTTCACGACCGCTCGGCCCAACGAGCCGGCCAAGCAGCAGGCACCCGCCAAGCAGCAGGCACCCGCGAAACAGCAGGCGTCCGCCAAGCAGCAGGCCGTCGCGCCGAAGTCGGCGCCGCCCGCCGCACCGAGGTCGGCACCGCCCGCCGACGCCGAGTCGGTGGTCACCACGCAGCGCTTCTCCACCGGCGAGCCGTCCCGCTCGGTGCCGCAGCAGGCGGTCTCCCCGGAGAAGCTGAACGGCGATCCCTCGTTCCAGCGCGAGTCGGCCCGTGATCGGGACCCGGCAACGGTGGGGGCGGGTTCGTCCAACGGCTCGGCCAACGGCAACGGGTCCAGCCCGTGGCAGACCGCTGCCGACGACGGCTGGCAGGCGGCCCGCAAGGCCGCCGAGATGCCGGTCGACACGACGACGACGGCCGGTCTTCCGCGCCGTACACCGATGGCACAGCTCGTCCCGGGTGGTGTCGACCGGGCCGAGACCTCCGTTCAACGCCGTACCCCCGAAGCGGTTCGCGGACTACTCTCCGCTTATCACCGTGGTGTGCAGCGGGGTCGTACGAAGGAAAATTCGACCAACTCGGAGGAGACTCCGAGAGGGCAGCAGTCCTCGCAGGCTGGCAAGGAGCATGAAGCATGACAAGTACGCAGGATCTTGGTTGGCTGCTTGCCAACTTTGCCGACCGCGTTCCCGGGGTGGCGCACGCAATCGCGGTCTCCGCCGACGGTCTGCTTCTCGCGGCCTCGCGGGACCTGCCGCGGGACCGCGCGGACCAGCTGGCGGCCATCGCCTCCGGCCTGGTCAGCCTGACCCAGGGCGCTGCACGTTGCTTCGAGGGCGGCGCGGTGCTGCAGACGGTCGTCGAGATGGACAACGGGTTCCTTTTCCTGATGTCGATCTCCGACGGTTCGTCGTTCGCAGTGCTCGCGGCCCGCAGCTGTGACGTCGGTCAGGTGGGCTACGAGATGGCGCTCCTGGTCGACCGGGTCGGCGAGGCGCTCACTCCCGCGCCGCGCTCCGCGGCCGGAGTGCTCGGCTGAACGGATGGTTTGCCGGCCCCGTCCGGCATCTGTCCAAAAGCTTGACGACAAGAGACACTTCTATGGGCCAAGGGATGGGGTGAGCGGTGACGTTGCCCGAACGCGATGAGCCGACCGGCGCGCTGGTAAGACCGTACGCCGTGACCCGTGGCCGAACCCGGCCGAAGCTGGAAATAGCGCTGGAAGCGCTCGTCGAGACCACCGTTCGTGGCCGCTCCACCGGAGCGGGCAGGGGCGGGAGCGAACACCAGTACATCGCGGCGATGTGCGACGGCGGCAGAGTTCAGTCGCTGGCCGAGATCGCCGCACGCATGCAACTACCGCTCGGGGTGGCTCGAGTGATCGTCGCAGACATGGCCACCGATGGTCTTGTCGCGGTGTACGAGCCGACATCTCTTGAGGATGAGACCGATGCGGTGGGTACGGAACTGCTGGAAAGGGTGCTGAGTGGACTTCGCAGGCTCTGACATGTCGCGCCGGCCGGCCGCCGGGCGTGTGACATCGGCGAAGATTGTCATCGCCGGTGGCTTCGGTGTCGGTAAGACGACGCTGGTGGGGTCGGTCTCTGAGATCACCCCGCTGACCACTGAGGCGATCATGACCTCCGCTGGTGTGGGTGTCGACGATAACCGGCAGGTGCCGGGGAAGACGACCACCACGGTGGCAATGGACTTCGGCCGTATCAGCATCGACCGGGATCTGATCCTGTATCTGTTCGGCACGCCTGGCCAGACGCGTTTCTGGTTCATGTGGGACGAGCTGGTCCGGGGCGCCATCGGTGCGGTGGTCATGGTGGACACGCGTCGGCTCGCCGACTGCTTCGCCGCCATAGACTTCTTCGAACATCGCCGGTTGCCATACCTGGTCGCCATAAACTGCTTCGACGGTATGCAGTACCACAACGCGCAGGACGTTCGCGACGCGCTCGCGATCTCCAGCGACGTGCCCGTGGTGAGCTGCGACGCCCGTAACCGTGAGTCGACGAAGAACGTACTCATCTCGCTTGTCGAGTACGTCCTTACGATGCGTCGCTCGCGTGCGGTAGCGCCGGCCTGACAGGCTGCTGAAAGTCCCGCTCTGTCGACAGAGCGGGACTTTTGCATGCCCGGAGAATGTCCGCGTGCAGCCCAGGTTCAGGCGCTGCCCGCGACTCGATCGACTTGATCGCCGCCCGGCGCAGCGCGCTGGGCTCTGCGGCCCGTGCACCGGCAACAGAAACCGAATCCTTACTTAGCGTCACAACGCGAGGGCCCGGGGATCCTCATCGAGGAACCGGTCATGGCCGTAGCCGACGGACTCGTCCGGCTGATGCCGGAGTCGCCGCCGGCCCTCAGCGCGCTGGAAGGCATCGCCTTCGACCTGGGCGAGATGGTGGCCGGATGAACCTGTTGCGTTCCTCGACGCTCTGGACCGCCTCGCCGCCGAGGATGCCGCCCGTGCCGCCTGGATCCTGAGCTGCCCGGCTCGCTAGGGCCGGCGGACCCGGGAGGGTGACAACGGCGGCAGAGCAGTCCAGCCGGCCGGTCGGAATGCCCGCGCCGACCGCATGGGCGCCGTTGACACGCGTCCGGGCTGATGCGTGTCGGCCCGATTCGGGCCGCGAGCGCCGCAAGCCCCGCGCGCCGCAAGCCCCGCGCGCCGCAAGCCCCGCGCGCCGCAAGCCCCGCGCGCCGCAAGCCCCGCGCGCCGCAAGCCCCG
>NZ_JBEZXZ010000177.1:0-18581 GCF_040638275.1 Actinoplanes sp. NPDC026623
ACCAACTACGTCTTCTGCAAAACCTGGGGCCGCCAGATCGGCACCGGCAGCAGCTACAACCACTGGTGGCTCAAGACCGACCCCGACACCGGACCGGCGGAGCAGTTCGTCTCCGCGTACTACCTCAGCCGTTGGGGCAACGACGAGGCCAAGGACAACAGCGGCGTCGTCATCCCCACCTGCTGAAGGTGAACTAGCCTCTACGTCAACCCGACGAGGGGTGACCATGCGAGCGGTTCTCACCGACCTGACCATCCCGCGTTACCTGCTCACCGCCGCGGCCCAGCGCCTGCCCCGCGGCATCGGCAGGGGCGCGGGATGGGGGCTGTCCGGCATGATGTCGCTGCGCGACGACCTGGCGACGCCGGCCCTGCCCGAGGCGCCCGGATGGGTTCTGCTGCGCCCCGAGCTGTCCGGCATCTGCGGCAGCGACACCGCCGTCGCGCACGCCAGTTCGTCGCGCGTCCTCAGCGCGTTCTACGCCGCACGCCGGCAGATACTCGGCCACGAGATCGTCGCCGTCGTGGAGCGCACCGGTGCCGGAGCCACGACGGTGTCGCCGGGCGACCGGGTGGCGATCGATCCGGTGCTCTCGTGCGCCCATCGCGGGTTCGCGCCCTGCCGCTCGTGCCGCGAGGGATTCCCGTACGTCTGCGAGCGCTTCGACCAGCCCGGCGCGTCCGGGTGCCGCTCGTCGACGCTGGGGTTCGACGCGGCGCTGGGCGGCGGCTGGGGCCAGTACGTCGTCGCGCACCAGGCGCAGCTGCACCGGCTGGGCGGGATCGCCTCGCACCGGGCGGTCCTCGCCGAGCCCGCCTCGATCGCCCTGCATGCGGCGTTGCGCTGGCAGCGGCGCGGCGACCGGGCGGTGGTCACCGGTCCCGGAACCATCGGCCTGCTCCTGATCGCCGCCCTGCGCCGGCTCCACCCGGACCTGGACATCACCGCCGTCGGGCCGGGCGAGTTCAGCCGGGACCGGGCCCGGCGGGCGGGCGCCGACCGGGCGCTGGAGCCCGGGCCGGGGGTCGTCGAGTCGCTCGCCGAGTCGCAGGGCGGGCGGGTGATCCGGCCGCGGCTGACCAGAACCCCCATCCTCGAGCAGGGTGTCGACGTCGTCTTCGACTGCGTCGCCCTGCCCGCCTCGATCGATCTCGGGCTGCACCTGCTCCGGCCGACCGGCATGCTCGTGCTGGTCGGCGGCGCCGGCCGGCAACGGGTCGACTGGTCCCTGGTGTGGAACCGCCAGCTCACCGTCCAGGGCACCGTCAACTCCGGCCCGGAACCCACGCTGGGCGGGCGGACGACCATGTCGCAGGTGGTGGAGTGGCTCGGCGATCCGTCCTACGCCGTGGACGGGCTGCTCACGCACGTGTTCGGGCTCGACGACTGGCGTACCGCCCTGCGGACCGCGTCGGCCGGCCCGAGGGCGCAGGCCGTCAAGGTCGCCCTGCGCCCCAACCCCGACATCCCGCTGGTGCCGGGATAGGAGCGCACACGACGCGGGGCGGCGCCGGAATCCCGGCGCCGCCCCAAGGAGGGAGGAGGTGGCGTTACCTGGCGGCGCACCCGTACGCGCAGGGCCCCACCACGCTGAACTGGGCGAAGTGCGGACGGTCGACGCCGCCGAAGGCGGTGAACTCGCCGCCCAGCTCGATCTTGCCGAGCCCCGGGTTGGAGTCCATCGTGAGCACGCCCCACTTGCCGTTGCTCTTCGGGTTCCAGTCGAGCAGCCCGCCGGTGGCGCCGTCCAGCGCCACCACCTTGGGCTGGCTGCGCAGCTTCTTGCCCGGGCACCAGGAGGTGGCGGTCTCCGACGGCTTCACGCAGGCCTCGGTGAAGTGCCCGCCGGCGTAGACGGCCCCGCCCAGGTACGTGATCGCCTGGATGTCACCGTCCGTGACGGTGCTCCAGATGAACCCCCCGTCGGCCTTGTACGCGGCCACCCGACCGCCGACGCCGCCGATCCCCGCGTACACCTTGCCCGGGACGATCGTCACCGCGAAGACCTCGTACGGGGTGGCGGGGCGGAACGTGGTGTCCACCGTTCCGTCGGCCGTCTTCAGCGCGCCGAACCGGGGCGTGCCGGCGCCGTTGAGCTTCTTGAACTTGCCGCCGACGTACAGCCGGGAGCCGGCGACGGTCAACGCCCTGACCTTCCCGTCGGCGGTGCCGGGGAACCCGGTGTCGAGCGCGCCGCCGGTCAGCCGGAACGCCGCCAGGTTCTTCACCGCCTTGCTGTCGACCTTGGTGATCTCGCCGCCCAGGTACAGCTTCCCGCCGCCGGCGGCCAGGGCGGCGCCCTCACCCACCACGGTGTGCTTGAGCGGGCCGACGGCGCCGGTCCTCAGGTCGATGCCGGCCAGGCCCGCGCGGGCCTGCCCGCCGACGTTCTTGAACTTGCCGGTGACGTACAGCTGCGATCCCGCGGCGGTCATCGCGAACACGGTGCCGTCGATGGCCGGCGCCCAGGGCAGCAGCTTGCCGGTGCGGGCGTCCAGGGCGGCGAGCCGCTTGCGCAGCACCGGCTTCCCGTCGACGATCGCGTTCCGGAAGCTGCCACCCACGTAAACGGTGGAGCCGACGTACGTGCTGGAGTACACCAGGCCGTCGAAGCCGACCGCGCGGGCCGGCGCTGCGGAGACCACCTGAACGGCCGCGGCGGCCGGGGCGGGTGTCCCCGCCACGACGAGCACGCCGGCGAGCAACATTCCCAGGTGGTGGCGGCGCGGAAGGGCGCGGCGAATAATCGGAGCAAAGAGCATGAATACGACGCTAAGGTTGCTTTGGCAATAGAATCCCTGAATATGGGACGTACACCCTAAAGTGCGTGTCGGCGGCCCTCCGCGGCGGGCGCCGGTATGGTGCACCGATGAATCGCACCGCGCTGGTCACCGGAGCATCGTCCGGCATCGGCCTGGCAACGGCGGTCGCGCTGGCCGCGCGTGGCTACCGCGTCCTGGGCACCAGCCGCGACCCGGGGTCGCTGCCCCCGGAGAAGCGGGCCGCCGGCGTGGAATATCTCGCCCTCGATCTCGACTCGGCGGACTCCATCGAGGCCCTGGCCGGCCGGCTCGCGGACGTCGACATTCTGGTCAACAACGCCGGCGAGAGCCAGTCCGGCCCGTTCGAGGAGCTGCCCGGCGAGGCGCTGCGCCGGGTGTTCCAGGTCAACGTGCTCGGGCCGGTCCGGCTGAGCCAGCTCGCCCTGCCCGGCATGCGGGAACGGGGCTACGGCCGGGTGGTCATGGTGGGCTCGATGCTCGCGTCGTTCCCGCTCGCCTACCGCTCCTCCTACGTCGCGACGAAGGCGGCCCTGAAGGGCTTCAGCAACGGCGCGCGCCACGAACTCTCCCCGTACGGTGTCTGGCTGACCACGGTCGAGCCCGGTTCTATCAACACCGGCATCAGCGAGCGCCGCACCAAGTACATCGCGCCGGACTCACCGCATCACCGCGACTTCGAGACCATGGTGACCGCCCTCGACCGCAACGAACGCGCCGGCGTGACCCCGGAACGCGTCGCCGAGGTCATCGTCAAGGCGATCGAGGCGACCCGCCCCAAGCCCCGTTACGCCGTGGGCAGCAACGCGCCGTTCGCCTTCGCGCTGCGCCGCATGCTGCCGGCGACCGTCACGGAGAAGGCCGTACACCGCAGGCACGACCTGACCCGCTGAGCACCGCCGCCTTCGCGGTAATCGGGAGGCGAGGCCGATCATCGCTGGCCATACTGTCTGTCATGAAGCTCGCCGAAGCACTTGCGCTGCGCGCGGATGCGTCGCGTCGCGCCGAGAGACTGCGTTCCCGCATCACCGGCAGCGCCCGTTACCAGGAGGGCGAGGCGCCGGCCGAGGACGCCGCGGCCCTGCTCGCCGAGTCCGGTGAGGTTCTCGACGAGCTCGAGTCGCTGATCCGGCGGATCAACCGCACCAACGCCGCCACCGAAGTCGAGGGCGGCACGCTCACCGACGCGCTCGCCCGCCGCGACGTCCTGCGCCTGCGGCACGGCATGCTCACCTCCGCCGCCGACGCGGCGGCCGGGGACGGCCAGCGTGGATTCCGGCAGCTGCGGTCCGAGCTGAAGATGATCCCGGCCCTGCCGGTCGCCGACCTGCGTAGCCAGGCCGACGACCTCGCCCGCCGGCTGCGCGAGGTCGACACCCTCATCCAGCGGACAAACTGGGAGGCCGACCTGCTGGACTAGAGCCCAGGCAAGGTGCGGAGCAGGTAGCCGACGTGGAGGCGTGCACAGCCCGAGAGCCGGCGGGTAATTCGGCTCATTTCTTGGCGCGCCCAGGGCAGGCGCAGGGGTTCGACTCCCCGATACACAACGCAGGCCCAGCACGGCGCACAGGTGACGGTGCACGGAAACGGCACACTACCGCGTGCAGATCCACGACGGCGAGGGCGGGATCGGGGCTTTCCGCACCCCGCAGGACGGCTCGATCACGCCTCGGGCGTGAGCCGGAAGATCCGGATCTCGCGGCCCTCGGCGCGCCTGGCGTACGCGTCGTAACCGGGCCAGATCCGCTTCAACAGCTCCCAGAGCCGCTCCCGCTCGGCGCCGGTGGCCAGGGTGGCGTGCACGCCGAACTCCCGGTCGCCGAGGGTCACCCGGGCGGACGGCTGCGCGATCAGGTTCGAGGACCAGGCCGGGTGGTGCGCCTGGCCCCAGTTCGAGCCGATCACGATGTACTCGGCGCCGTCGGTGGCGTACAGCAGCGGCTGGGTGCGGGGCAGGCCCGACTTCCGGCCGGTCGTGGTGATCAGCAGCGACGGCAGCTCGTGCCGGCCGATCACCGACCAGCGGCCGTTCGTGAGCCGGTAGAGCCGGCGGTCCAGCGGGGTCACCAGGCGGCCGAGGGCGGCAAACCACCGCTGGTTGCCGAGGCGCCGCAGCAGGGCGGTGTATTGCGACATCGGACCAGTATCACCGGCGGCCGAAGTCATGGCCGACCGGCTGCCGTGGATTAGGGTCTTGCCCGTGTCCCGTCGCCGCCGCGTCCGCCCGGTTCGCCGACCCCCGCAGCCTGCCCGGCCCCGGCCGGTCGCCGAGCGGCGCCTCCCGGCGGTCAGCGACGCGGTGCCCTGGCACGCGATCCGGTGGGCGCTGGCCGTCGAGACCGTGGTCATGTTCGTGGCGGTGGCGGCCGTGGCCCGCGCGGTGGACGAGGACCCGGAGACGATGCCGGTCTGGCCGCTGCTGCTGTTGGCCATCCCGGTCGCCGCGGCCCTGCGCGAGTCCCTACGCCGCTCCCGCGGCATGCTGCCGGTCCTGCGGAACCTGCTCGCGCCGATGGCCGCGGTGTTCATCACCGGCATCGTCCAGTTGCCGTTGATGTTCCCGCTGTGGTGGATCGACGAGAACACGGTGCCGTTCGCGTTCGTCGCCATCGTCGTGGCCGCCATCGGCGGCGGCGGGTTGATCCTGATCCTGCTCCTGATGGCCTGGGCGGCGCTCCGCTTCGCCCGGGCGGCACCGGCCGGGGCGTCCCCGGTACGGCGGTCGCTGGTGGGCCTGTTGTTCCTGTTCCTGCTCCTGACCGCGTTCGGTGTCGCGCTCGGCGCGGACGGTCCGCACGGCCGCGGTATCGGCCCGGTGCTCGTCCGGCTGGTCTGGTCCGAGCCCGCCTCGCCGTGGTTGTGGCTCGGCCGGGTCGGCGCGCTCGGCCTGATCGGCGTCGCGGTGATGCTGTACCGAACCGTGCTGACGCCCCGACCGGACTGACCGTTCGATCCGTACCGGTCAGGCCGGTCCGCCGCCGAATCCGATCTCGTTGCCGTCCGGGTCGCGGAAGGTCGCCTTGCGTACCCCGTTGTCGTAGGTCTCGAGCTCGGCCGGTTCCAGGCCACGCTCGGCGATGCCGGCGAGGCGGGAGCCGAGGTCGTCGACGAAGACCGTGTGCATGGCGTGCCCGGCGTGCGCCGGCCGCACCTCGATGAACACGTACCGGTGCTCGGCGAGCTCCCACACCGCCTCCGTGTCGTTGGGCAGGAAGGACGGCGGGGCGCCGAGGAGCCGCTCGTACCAGGCCACCGCCGCGGCGTAGTCACGCACCGGCAGGCCCGCGAACAGATCTATGGTCATGGCGTCATGCTAGGAGCCGGGTGACCTCGTGGCGGGGCGCGTGCCCGCCGCGCGCCGAGCCGAGAACCACAACGCCGGCCACCGACCGCTCGGGCGGTGTGGCGGCCCGGATGGGGCCACCACACCGCCGAGCCTCGCCGTCAGCGCTTCATGCCGAACTCGATGGCCTCGATGATCCGCGGCCGGAGCTCGGCGGCACTGATGATCGCGTCGACCGAGCCGACGTCGACCGCGCGCTGGATGCTGTGCACCCGGTCGAACTCCGCGGCGACCTCACCGAGCTTCTCCGACCGGACGGCGGACTGCACCTCGGCGAGCTGGGCGTTCAGCGCCGCCCGCTCGGCGCCGCTGGCCGCCGAGACCTGCGCCTGCAGCCCGGTGACCCGCGGGTCGGTCGCGGTGCGGTTGTTCACCTCGCCGGAGAAGACCACGGCCGCGGCCGGCGCGCCGCCGAGCACCGAGGCGAACGAGCCCTGCAGCGCCAGCACGGTCATGTTCGGGTTGAGCGCCTTGGAGAACACCACGAACGCGCCGCCGTGGTACCGCGAGATCACGCAGAACACGATCGGCCCGTCGAAGTTGACGATCGCCCGGCCGATTTCGGCGCCGTACTCCAGTTGGAGCTTGCGCATCGACTCCGGCGAGCCGTCGAACCCGGACAGGTTCGCCAGCACGACCACCGGCCGGTTGCCGGACGCCGCGTTGATCGCCCGCGCGGTCTTCTTCGACGACCGGGGGAACAGCGTGCCCGCGGTGTAGGTGTCCGGACCGTCGGTGGGCGGGAAGCCGCGCCGCGGCACCGATCGCGACTCGATCCCGATCAGGCAGACCGGCCAGCCGCCGATGTGCACGTCCTGCACCGCCGAGGTCTCGGCGTCGGCCATGCCCGCCCAGCGCTCCAGCACCGAGTGGTCCTGGTCGGACAGTGCGCGCATCACCGTGCGGATGTCGAACGGCTTCTTGCGGTCCGGGTTGTGCTCCACCGAGAAGATCTGGCCGACGGTGGCGAAGTCGCTGCCGGCGGTCGAGTGCGGGAACTCGGAGACGTCGCGATCGACCGGGTCGCTCGTGACCGCCCGCCGCGGCGTCGTCTCGCCGGGCGCGATGTAACTGTGGTCGTAGTGCGCCATCAGCACGTCGCGGGCGGCCGGCAGGCTCGGCGCCCAGTACTGCGCCTGACCGTTCGGGCCCATCACCCGGTCGTAGCCGCCGATGCCGAAGTTGTCCTCGGCCGACACCCCGCCGGAGAAGTCCAGCGACTGCTTGCCGGTGAGCACCATAGCCGAGTCCGGCGTCATCACGAGGATGCCCTTGGTGTGCATGAGCATCGTCGCCTCGGCGTTCCAGTACGGCTGGGCGCCGACGTTGATCCCCGCGACCACGATGTTGATCTCGCCGCCGGCCTGGGTGAACGTGACGATCCGCTTGAGCGCGGCCGCGACCCAGTCCATGTTCTCGGTGCCCGAGGACATCGAGATCCGCGCACCCGCCGACAGCGCGAACCACTCCAGCGGGACCCGCATCCGCTCGGCCAGGTCGAGCGCGGCGATCACCCGCGCGCACTCCGGCTCCGACAGCGCGCCCAGCGCCTTCACCGGGTCGCCGAGCAGCACGACCCGCGACATGCCCTCGGGGTGACGCTCGGTCGGCGTCGTGACGACGCCGGCCACGATCGCCGCGGAGTTCCTGCCCTTGGGCCGGTCGACCGGCACGAGCACGCCGTTCTCGTCGAGGTCGTGCTCGGTGAAGCCGCCGCCGGGCCCGGCGAGCATGCCGGTCAGCTCGTACGGGTAGATGTTGCCGCGCCGGGCCGCACGCAGCACCTTCTGGCGGTAGTCGTCCAGTGGCTGCACCGGCTCCGTCGACGGCTCGCCGACGTGCAGGTGCGCGCCGTCGCCCGGGTCGATGGTGATCCGCACGGCGACCTCGGTCAGCTCGCCACCGGCCCTGCGCTGCCGGGCCACGAACTGGACCTCCTCCAGCCCGGCGCCCGCCGTGGTCGGCAGGATGCGCTGCACCAGCGAGTTGAGCTCGTCGGCGGTCAGCTCGGTCGACGGCCAGACATACATCATGATCTGGTTGGTGTCGAACCGCTTGTTCTGCGGTCGCTGTGCCTGGATGTTGCGGATCGCGTCCAGGCCGGCGTTGATGGCCTCCTCGACCGCGGGCAGCGCGACCAGCCGGCCGTCGGCCTCGCGCAGCGGCGTCAGGTCGCGGACCTGGCCCATCGCGAAGAGCCGCTCGTCGGCCGGGTTGCTGCGCGCGACGGCCTTGAACAGGTAGATCTCCTCGTCCGCGGACGGCAGCCGGGTGAGGTCGAACTCGCGCAGCCGCTCCAGTTGCAGGCGCTGCGCGATCTGCGGGTGAAGCCCGCGGATCAGCCGGTCCTCGGCGAAGCCCGCGCCGTCGGGCCGGAAGGTGAAGTGGTGGTGCATCACCGCACCCGTGGTGCCGGCGATGGTGGTGGTGATCCGGCGCAGTCCCGCGGGCCGCGGGTGATCGGTGAGGAGCTCGCCGAGCCGGACCGCCATCGCCTCGGCGTCCGGCTGGTCCTCCCACGTGACGTAGAGGTCGGCGACCAGCCCGCCCTCGGCGAGGTCGACGGCGAACCCGCCGAGCGCTCCGATGGCGTCCGGCAGGGCGGCGATGTCGATGGCGGTGGTGGCCACCCGGGTCGCGCCGGCCGTGCCGGTGAACTCGGCGGTGACGAACCGGCAGCCCGCGCTCTCCCGCGCGGCGACCGCGGAGAGCCGGCGGTTGCCGTAGTAGCGGCGGGTCAGCACCTCCAGCAGCGGCACGTGGTCCCGGCCGGGGCGCCCGATCCGCTGGCCGATGAGCCGGACCAGCGGCTCGGAGCTGGCCACCATGGCCTGGATCCGCTCGGCGCGGTCCGGGGCGTCCGGGTTGCGGTCCAGGTGGCGCAGGTCGGCGCGCACCGCGGCGTAGACCTCGGCGCGGTTGCGGCGCAGCAGCGGCTGGGCGAACCAGCGGAACACCACGCCGCGGGCCAGGTCCGACACCACGGGGAAGCGCACCTGGGTGGCCTCGATCAGGTGCTCGAGGGTGAGCCCGGCCCGCTCGCTCAGCGACTCCAGCGGCGGCGCGCCGACCAGCCACTGCCGCAGCAGCTCCGACACGATCGCGACGTCGGCCGACATCCGCTGCTGGGCCAGGAAGATCCGGAAGACCGCGGCCTCCAGCTCCGGCGTCCGGTCCAGGTCGACGATGCCGTAGTGCCCGAGCACCCATTTCAGCCGGGCCTGGAACGCCTCGGTGACGCCGGCGCGCTCGACGTCGAGGCTCTGCAGGTAGCTGTGGAAATATTCGCGCGGGCTGTGCACCAGGTTGCCCGGCTCGAGCTCACCGCCCGGCTTGTTGCGGCTCAGCTCGGACAGATCGGCGAAGACCGTCAGCAGCTCCAGCTCGCCCGGCAGCGGCCGGTCGCCGAGCTCGGCCCGGGCGGCGAGGTATCCGGACAGCACCCGCCCGCGGTCCTGCAGGTCGACGTCGAAGCCCAGCAGCACGCTGCGCAGGTCCTGCAGGCCGCGCTCGACCCGCTCGGCCGGGGACACCTGCGCCGGCTCGGCGGGCAGGTCGATCTCGACGACCTGTCCGGCGCCCTCGGCCTCCTCCTCGGCGCCCTCGTCGGCGAGGGGCTCCAGGCGCATCAGCGGCGTGCCGGTCTCGACCTGGCTGCCCACCGACACCGGGCACTCGCGCACCCGGGCGCGGAACGGCGCGCGCAGCACCGTCTCCATCTTCATGCTCTCCAGCACCAGGATCGGCGCGCCGGAGTCGACCTCGTCGCCGACCGCCAGCGGCGTCGCCACCACCAGCGCCGGCGCGGGCGAGCGGACCACGCCGCCCTCGTCGCGGCTGATCCGGTGGGTGATGCCGTCGACCTCGACCAGGTGGATCGGGCCGTGCGTGGCCGACACCAGCCGGAAGCGGTGCCCGTTGACCACGATCCGCCCGCTGTAGGCGTCGAACCGCTCGACCTCGACGTCCGCCTGGTGCACGTCGCCGCCGCCGGAGATGCCGACCCGGAAGCGCTTCTGGCCGATCCGGGCGACGCTCACGCGGTAGCCGACGCCGCGGAGCTTGAGGTCCAGCGGACGGCCGCTCTGGTGCTGCACCTGCGGGCGGCCGCCGTGCGCGGTGGAGAGCAGCCGCTGCCGGCTGACCTCCTCCTCGTCCTGGTAGGCCTCGATCGCGGCCGCCGCCAGGGCGATCGCGGAGTTGCGGTGGCTGACCAGGCGGCCCTCGGCGCGCACCCGGTCGATCCAGCCGGTGTCGGCGCTCGCGTCGATCACCTCGGGCTGGTCGAGCAGGTCGAGCACGAAGCTCTTGTTGGTCGCGCCGCCCTCGATGATCACGGTGGTGTCGGCCATCGCGCGGCGCAGCCGGGCGAGCGCCTCGCCGCGGTCGCGGCCGTAGGCGATGATCTTCGCGATCATCGAGTCGAAGTCGGCCGGGATGCTGTCGCCCTCGCTGACGCCGGTGTCCACCCGGATGCCGGGCCCGGCGGGCAGCACCAGCCGCGCGATGCGGCCGGGCGAGGGCGCGAAGTCCCGGTCCGGGTCCTCGGCGTTCAGCCGGGCCTCGACGGCGTGGCCCAGCTCGGCCGGCTTGTCGCCCACCAGCTTGCCGCCGTTCGCCACGTGCAACTGCAGCCGGACCAGGTCGGTGCCGGTGGTGATCTCGGTGATCGGGTGCTCGACCTGCAGCCGGGTGTTGACCTCGAGGAAGGCGAACAGCTTCTCGCCCGGGTGGTAGAGGAACTCGACGGTGCAGGCGCCGCGGTAGCCGACGGCCAGGGCGAGCCGCGCGGCCGACGCCTTCAGCTCCGCGGACTGCTCGGCGCTCAGGACCGGGGAGGAGGACTCCTCGATGATCTTCTGGTTGCGCCGCTGCACCGAGCAGTCGCGGACGCCCAGCGCCCACGCCGTGCCCTGCCCGTCGGCGATGACCTGCACCTCGACGTGCCGGGCGCCGATGACCAGGCGTTCGAGGAAGACCACGCCGGAGCCGAAGGCGCGCAGCGCCTCCTGGCTGGTGCGCTCGTAGGCGTCGGTCAGGTCCGCGCCGGAGGCCACCATGCGGATGCCGCGCCCGCCACCGCCCGCGGTCGCCTTGAGCATCAGCGGGTAGCCGATCTCGGCGCCGGCGCGCAGGGCGTCCTCGAGGGTGGCGACCTCGCCGCGGCTCCACGGCGCGACCGGCACGCCCGCCTGCTCGGCGATCAGCTTCGCGCCGATCTTGTCGCCGAGCTTGCGCATCGCGTCCGCGCTCGGCCCGACGAAGGTGACACCGATCTTTTCGCAGAGCTCGGCGAACGCCGGGTCCTCGGCGACGAATCCCCAGCCGACCCATGCGGCGTCGGACCCGGTGTCGAGCAGCGCCCGCTCCAGCACCGCATGGTCGAGGTAGGGGCGCGCCGAGGCGGGGCCCAGCGAATAGGCGACGTCCGCCTCACGGACGAAGGTCGCGTTGCGGTCGGCGTCGGTGTAGAGGGCAACCACCTCGATCCGCGTCCCGGTTTCCGCCGAAAGGTCCCGGACGGCGTGAATGAGCCGCATCGCGGCCTCTCCACGGTTGACGATGGCGACACGACTGAACACCGGCTGAGCCTCCCAAATACCAACGCACAGCAGGCGACGTCCGGGTCCCGAAGCGTCGCCTGCACCTTTCTATACCCTGCTTGACTACTGCCGAGTACACCAATTTTTCACATCGCGCATGTCGGAGCCACTGCGATGTCGGACCGGTGACAGCAGAGACCGAACCTTGCGGTCGACGCGGGGCGTCACTACAGGACAGCTTTCTGTAGTGCGGGCGCCCAACGGCCTCGGCGTCCCTCAATTCGAGGCGCCGGCCGAGATCTGTGACCCCGCCGCGATGATCGCTGTCGGCACTGTAACTCGGAGCAGGCGATGAGCCGCGGACCTGGCTGCGGCGCGCCAGTGGCCATGCCGCACCCGACCGCCTGCCCCGGTCTGTGCCCGTTGCCGCCCGGATGGCTGGATTTTCCGGCGGCGAAATCCTCAAGTCACGCCGTTCGGACCGTCCGCAACCGGGCGGCACCTGTTCGGGACCTGGGGGTGCACCGCGCAGACCGGAATCTTCTCTGCATGCCCGGCCGACAACGGCTGGACAAGCGGGGGGAAAAACCAAATGCGTCTCAAGAAGTCGATGACCGTGCTGGCCGCGATGGCCATGGGTGCCACGACCGCGCTGGCCGGCACCACCGCCGCCACTGCCGCTCCCGCCGCCGGTTGTAAGACCAATGACCTGCTGGTCCCGTCGTGTGGTGTGTTGTGGGGTGCCGCCGCCGGTGGGTTCACCGACGCCCCCCGCGACCAGGCGCTGAAGGACTTCGAGAAGCTCTCCGGCCGCACTGCCACGATTTACCACACCTATCACAAGGGTGACGAGGTGTTCCCGACCGCCGCGGAGAAGGCCATGGCCCGCGACACGAACCAGCCGCGGGTGCTGCTGCTGAACTGGAAGATCGCCTACAAGTCGTCCTGGGCGAAGGTCGCCAAGGGTGAGCAGGACAAGCGGATCGACGCGTTCGCCGCCCGGATCAAGAAGGACTTCCCGGAAAAGTTCTTCCTCGTCTTGAACCACGAGCCGGAGAACGACGTCATCGCCCGCAAGGGCTCCGGCTGGGAGGCCAAGGACTTCGCCGCCATGTACCGCCACACCATCCAGCGCCTCGAAGCCCAGGGCGTCACCAACGCGATCAACGTGATGGCGTACATGGGCAACGAGAAGTGGATGGCCCAGAAGTGGTGGGCCGACCCGTACCCCGGTGACGACGTCGTCGACTGGATGGGCCTGGACTCCTACGTCTCCGCCGAGCGCGGCGCGTACCACTACGGCCAGTTCGCCGACCTGCTCGACCGCAAGGCCAAGAACGGTCCGACGTTCTACGACTGGGCGACAAAGAAGCACGCGGCCAAGCCGCTGATGATCGCCGAGTGGGGCGTCTACCACCGCGTCGGCAAGCCGGTCGACAAGTCCGCCGGGTTCAACAGTGTGCTGCCCGAGTTGGCCAAGCGGCCGGCGATCAAGGCGATCGTGTACTTCGACACCAAGCACGACGACCAAGGCGACCGCGACATCAGCATCGACAGCAAGAAGACCAGCCTCACCGCCTTCCGCACCCTGGCCGCCAACAAGCTGTTCAACGTCACAATCGGCTGACCCCCGAGTAGGACCCCACGAGCCGCCCGGCGAACCTGCCGGGCGGCTCAACCGCTTTCGGCCCGGTGGCCCGCAACCGATCGGTGACGATGCGGCACCCGTCGCGCTATGAGAACTCCCGGAACCGGGCCGAACAGAACAGTGAACCTGGCGGCAAGCCAGGAGCCGAAACTCCGAAGGGGACACCTTGCGCTCGTCTCGTCTGCTCGCCCTGGCCGCCCTCGTCGTTCCCACCGCCCTCGGCGTCGCGACGTTCGCGTCCCCGGCCTCGGCCGCACCGGCGAAGGCGTCGGAGCAGTCCCTGCAGGCCGATATCGTCCGGCTCACCAACGCGCAGCGCACCGCCAAGGGCTGCGCCGCCGCCACGGTCGACGCGCAGCTCACCACGGCCGCCCGCGGCCACAGCACCTGGATGGCGCAGACCGGCACGTTCTCGCACACCGGCCGCGACGGCACGAACTTCGTGGCCCGCGCCAAGGCCGCCGGTTACGCCCGCCCCTCCAGCGAGAACATCGCCTGGGGATATCGCTCCGCCGCCGAGGTCGTCGACGGCTGGATGAAGAGCCCCGGCCACCGCGCCAACATCCTCAACTGCAAGTCCAAGACCGTCGGTGTCGGCGCCGCCTATAACGCCAAGGGCAACGCCTACTACACGCAGGTCTTCGGCTTCTGAGCCGACCGGAAACCGACACAGCGTCCCCGCCGATCCCCCTGCGGCGGGGGCGCTGTGTGTTTCTGCACCGTCAGGGCCCCGGTGAGCGAACGTCCGAATGGGCGGTGCGCAGTGCGTCCAGGCGGGCGTCCGTGCCCGGCGGGGCCAGCCTGTCCAGCTCCTGCCAGGCCTGATCGAGCGCCCGCTCCAGCCCGGCGTGCTGGCGCCTGAGCTCGGCACGCAGCTTCTCGATGCGCCGGATCCAGCCGGCCGCGGCCCCGTTGCCCGGCGCCGGGCCGGCCTCGGCCGCCGGGACTATCGCCGCCAGCGGGCGGCCGCCGTCGGTGACCACAATGGTCTGCCGGGTCAGGCCGGCGAGCCGGGCCAGTTGCACGAATCGGGTGCGCGCCTCGGCCAGCGACAACTCCAGCCTCGGGTGCGAAATCGGGACGGCGGGTTCAGCCATGCCCCGATGATGCGGGTCACCTGTGACATTTTCCGGCCGCGGCACCCGAGCCACGTACGCTCGACGGCGTGAGCATCGCACCGCCATCGACCGTCGCCCTCGGCAACCGCTTCGCGAGTGAGTTCCCGGAGCTCGCGGTCCCCTGGCAGGCGGCGGAGGCGCCGGATCCGCGGCTGCTCGTGCTCGACGAGTCGCTCGCCGCCGAGCTCGGCCTCGATCCCGGCTGGCTGCGCGGCCCCGACGGCGTCCGCCTGCTGGTCGGCGCCGCGGTCCCCGACGGTGCCACCCCGGTGGCGCAGGCATACGCCGGCCATCAGTTCGGCGGGTTCGTCCCGCGGCTGGGCGACGGGCGCGCGCTGCTGCTCGGCGAGCTCGTCGACGCCGGCGGCAACGTCCGCGACCTGCACCTCAAGGGGTCCGGGCGCACCCCGTTCGCGCGCGGCGGCGACGGCCTGGCCGCGGTCGCCCCGATGCTGCGGGAGTTCGTCGTCAGCCGGGCCATGCACGCCCTCGGCATCCCCACCACCCGCTCCCTCGCCGTGGTGGCGACCGGGCGCACGGTGCGCCGCGAGACCCCGCTGCCCGGTGCGGTGCTGGCCCGGGTCGCGGCCGGCCACCTGCGCGTCGGAAGCTTCCAGTACGCCCGGGCCGCCGGCGACGCCGACCTGCTGCGCCGCCTGGCCGACCACGCGATCGACCGGCATCACCGCGGCGCGGCCGGGGCCGAGCGCCCCTACCTCGCCCTGTTCGAGGCGGTGATCGCCGCGCAGGCGGCGCTGGTGGCCCGGTGGATGCTCGTGGGTTTCGTGCACGGCGTGATGAACACCGACAACATGACGATCTCGGGCGAGACCATCGACTACGGGCCGTGCGCGTTCCTGGAGGCCTTCGACCCGGCCGCGGTCTACAGCTCGATCGACCACGCCGGGCGATATGCCTACGGCAACCAGCCGGCGATCGCCGAGTGGAACCTCGCCCGGCTCGCCGAGTCGCTCCTGCCGCTCTTCCACGACGACCAGGAACGGGCGGTCGCGCTCGCGGTGGAGTCCCTCGGCGGGTTCCGCACCCGTTATGACGCCGCCTGGTCCGCCGGCATGCGTGCCAAGCTCGGCCTCGCCGGTGACCCCGACCGCGCGGTGGTGTCGCCGCTGATCGAGGAGTTGCCCGCGCTGCTGCTGGCGAGCCACGTCGACCACACCGCGTTCTTCCGCGCCCTCGCCGGCGCCGCCCGCGGCGACGCCGAGCCCGTGCGCCGGCTGTTCATCGACCTCGCGGCGATCGACGACTGGGTGGCCCGCTGGCGTGCCCTGGGCCCGAATCCCGACGCCATGGATCGGGTCAACCCGGTCTACGTTCCCCGCAACCACCTCGTCGAGGAGGCCCTGGCCGCCGCGGTCGAGGGCGACCTGGACCCGCTCGGGCGACTGCTGACCGCCGTGGCCGACCCCTACGACGAGCGCCCGGGCCTCGATCGCTACGCCGCCCCCGCGCCGGAGGACTTCGGCCGCTACGTGACCTACTGCGGCACCTGAGGCCGCGGCCGCACCGCACGGCCGGCCGAGGGCCGCCAGGCTCGCCCGGCAACCCTCGGCACCGTCGTACCGGTCGGCTACGGGCACTCCCTCCAGGCGAAGTGGTAGGTGGTGGAGATGCTGCCGTCGGTGGAGTCCATCGTCAGGAAGCTGGCGTCCGTCGAGGTGCCCTTGGCGACCCGCAGCTCAGTGTTGATGTTGAGGTTTCGCAGTTCGCCGCATGGATGCCAGACGACCGCGGCGACCGGCACCTCGTCGCTGATGAACCAGTTGTCGTCGAGCGGCGCGGTGATCGGGTGTACGGAGTAGGTGCTCTGGCTCATGCCCTGGAAGTAGTAGTTGGCCCGCTCCGAGGCGGAGGCGCCCCGCTGCAGCAGCCCGTAACCGCGGTAGTCCACCTTGGTGATCGCGAAGGTGAAGCCCTGCGGCACGTGGACCAGCACGTTCAGCTGGCAGTTCTTGCGGCCTTCGGTGGTGGCGATGCCCGGGCCGGCCTGGGCCAGGTATTCGCTGTAGATCGCGGTGAAGGCGGTGTTGTCCGGCGAGACCGCGACGTCCGCAGTGCCGGGCCGGCAGCCGGAGCCGGCCATCGCGACCAGGTCGATGACGATGTGGTCGGACGGCGGGTCATCCAGAATGCTTCCGGCCGAGGCGGGCGACCCCACGACCAACGAGGAGGCTATTAAAGCCAGTACGGCTCCCCCACGCACCAACAATTTACGCATGGAACTCCCTTCGATGTGAAACAACGATGCGCACGCGGATCGATGCTATGGGTGAACATTGAGATCGGTCAATGGACCGCCATTTGGTCGCATTGCGCGGTAATTGGGCGGCGCCATACAGGCACTTTGGGCATTTTCGCCAGGCCGGGTAAAGCAACACATCGCATCTTCCGGGATATTTCGGGCTACCGGTTCAGTTGATAGGTCCGGAATATCGCTGCAATATCCGCGAATCGCTCCCGCTACAGCGCGTCAGGCGGGTTCAACTCGGCGTACGCGAGAAGCCGAAAAGATCGATCATTGTCAATGCTTGTGCGTTGAGTGCGACCTGACTAACATTCCCTAGCGGAACGTGGCAGTGACTCATTGGCGCAATAGCCGACACCCTTGGCGGACATCTTCCGGGCACACATGCGTCCGGGGCAAGTCAGCGATGAAGCACGCGCGCGATTACCGGCAGAAATTGAGCAACAATCGAGAGGAATACGATGATCAAAAGCCTCGCCGGCGCGAGACAACCCATTCTCGCCGTACTCGGTACGGTGCTTGCGCTGTCGCTGTCCACGCCGGCCAACGCCACCGTTTCCGCGGCGGCCGGCGCCGTCCCGGACTCGAACGTCACGCTCGAGGTGATAGCCGCCAACGGCTCGGGCTGCGCGCCCGGGACGGCCTCGGTGATCGCCAACTCCGACCGGACGGGCTTCCGGATCAGGTACTACGACTTCGTGGCGGAGGCGGGCGGCAACGCCGAGCCGACGGCCCGCCGCAAGAACTGCCAGATCAGCGTGCTCGTGACCGTCCCCGCGGGATGGACCTTCGCGATCGCCGAGGCGGAGTACCGGGGCCGGGCCCGGCTCTACTCGGGCGCGTCGGGCCTGCAGCGCACGAACTACTACTGGCAGGGCTCGTCCGCCAACAGCAGCACCGAGGAGACCTTCGCCGGCCCGCTTCAGGGCTACTGGCAGACCAGGGACGTGGCACCCGTGCTGATCTACACGCCCTGCTCGGAGCAGAAGGTGCTGAACATCAACACCGAGCTGCGGGTCGACGGCGGCTCGTCGGGCAGCAAGAGCAGCATGTCGATGAAATCGAGCGATGGTGACGTCGACACCCTCTTCAACTTCAGCTGGACGCGGTGCTGACCCCGTAACCCGCGCTGTGGCACACGTGATGTTCGCGAAGGGCTCCGCGGAGCCCTTCGCGATCGTCGCCCGTCAGCGTAGTGAGTAACCAACGCGCTGTCATGGCCCGCGGCCGGCGCCTACCGGGTCGCCGCCAGCGCCGCGCGGCACAGGGTCAGCAGTTCCTCGTCGTCGCGCACCGCGGTGGCGCTGCGGGCGTGTGGCTCCGACGTGTGCCGCCGGCCGCGCCGTAGCTCGGCCACCAGCAGCGGACGGACCGTCACCGCCGCCGGTCCCATCCGCGCCCACACCGTCGCGACGGCCCGGCGGCTCGGCGCGATCGTGCGCCACCCGTGCTCGAGCACCGGCATCGTCGCCGCGACGTCGCCGGTCGCGTGCCAGAGCGCCCGGGCGGCGTCCAGCCGCGGCCCGGGATCGTCGCCCGACAGCAGTGCGCGCAGATACGGCGCGAAGTCGGCAAGCGGCGCGCCCACCTCGGCGATGAGCGACGTCAGGTCCAGCCGGCCGTACTCGTCGTCGCGGAACCGGTCGAGCACCACCCGGGCCGCCGCGTCGTCGCCGCAGAGCCGCCAGATCGCGACGGCGGCGAGTGCCGCGTCGATCCGCTGCCCGGTGGCGGCGCATTCGCGCAGCCGCTGCTCCGCCCGCCGCGCCGCCGGGCCGAACCCGGCGAGCGCCCTGATGCCGCCCCGGTTCAGCGGCCCGGTCAGCAGGTCGTCGGTGGCCCGCGGTGAGCGGTGCGGCGGGCTCCTCCTCCTCGGCGGGCGGCGG
>NZ_JBEZXZ010000178.1:0-18522 GCF_040638275.1 Actinoplanes sp. NPDC026623
CCTCCCACCCGGTGGTACCTTGCCCGGGGCGCGCCCCCCCGCCACGCCCTCCCCCCACCGCCCCGGGGCGCCCGGGCCGTCGCCCCCGCGGGCGGCGCGCCCGCCGACGCCGACACCGAGCAGCTGGGCCAGCTCGGTCGGGGTCGGGGTGCGGCCCAGCTGCGCGGTCAGCTCCTGGCGGGCGACCTCGGCCCGGCGGGCCCGGGCCCGCACCGACCGGCTGGCCCAGTCCATGCTGCGCAGCTCGTCCAGCAGCGCCCCGCGGACCCGCACCGCGGCGAACCGGCCGAACGGGATGCCCCGGGTCGCGTCGAACGCCTTCGCGGCGGTCACCAGCGCCGCGTAGCCGGCGGAGGCGAGATCGTCACGGTGCACATGAGCGGGCACCTTGAACAGCATCTCCCGGACCAGGTGCCCGACCAGCGGCATGTTCTCGCGGATCATCGTCTCGAGCTCGCGGCTGACCGTATTGACGTGCACAGACATTCGTGTTCCCCTCGCGTCTGCCGCCCGGTGACGGCTCACCGGCTGACAGGGGGAACTTTTCGTTGCGCAGGGTGCGAGTTGCGGTCACTCTCGGTTGCCGACCGGTTGCGCCGGGAAAAACCCTAAGATCCGCACAGAAGACACTCAGGAACACCCCGAGCCCGGGCTACGCCAGCAACCAACCATGATCGAGGGCCAGCCGGACCGCCTCCGCCCGGGTCCGCGCACCCGTCTTACCAATCGCCGACGACAGGTGATTGCGCACGGTGCCCTCGGACAGATGCAACTCCCGGGCGATGTCCGCCACCGTGCCGCCGTCCCGCGCCGCCCGCAACACATCACTCTCCCGGTCCGTCAACGGCGACTCACCGAACGCCAGCGACTGCGCCGCCAGCCCCGGATCCACCACCCGCAGACCCTGATGCACCCGCCGCACCACATCCGCGAGCTGCCGAGCCGGAGTGTCCTTCACGACGAAACCACTCGCACCGGCCGCCATCGCCTGCCGCAGATAACCCGCCCGGCCGAACGTCGTCACCATCAACACCCGGCACCCCGGCACCACCCGCCGCAACTCCCGCGCCGCCGCGACGCCATCCATCCCCGGCATCTCCACATCCAGCAGCGCCACATCGACCTCATGACCGCGGACCGCGGCGACAACCTCGTCACCGCGGCCCACCTCGGCCACCACCGTCAGATCCGGCTCCATGTCCAGCAACGCCGCCATCGCGCCACGCACCAGAGCCTGGTCATCGGCGAGCAACAGCCGGATCACGACGGCACCTCCACCCGTACCCGAAAACCCGGCTGATCATCGCGGCGCCCGACCGTGAGCCGCGCACCCCGCTCCTCCGCACGCCGCCGCAACCCCGACAGACCCTGCCCGTCGGACGCCACCACAGCACCACCCGGACCGTCGTCGACGATCTCCACACTCCCCGGCGACAACCGCACCACGCAATGCCCGGCCCGGCTGTGCCGCACCACGTTCGTCACCGCCTCCCGGATCGTCCACGCGAACAACTCCCGGTTACGGGTCGGCACATCATCCGCGGCACCCGGCAACTCCGCACTCACATGCGCCGCAGCGAGGGCCTCCCGGGCCGCCGCGATCTCCCCCGGCAACGAGATACCCCGCACCCCCAGCGCCGTCGAGCGCACATCCGACAACGCGTCCCGGGCCAGCACCTCCAGATCCCGCAACTCGGCCCGCGCCTTCTCCACATCCACATCCAGCAACCGCTGCGCCAGCTCCGCCTTCACCGTCACCACCGTCAGCGAATGACCCAGGATGTCGTGCAGATCCGCGGCGATCCGGGCCCGCTCGTTCGCCACCGCCAGCTCCGCCAGCTCCTGCAGCGCCAGCCGCAGCCGGTTCTGCCGCTCCGCCGCCAACCGGAAACCACCGCTGGCCACGGCGCCGAGCAACACCGCCAGGCCGTAGCCCTTGTCCTCCCAGCCCGGCACCCGCCACGCCAGCACCTCCGCCAGCACCACCAGCGCCGCCGCGAACGGAACCGCCTGCGCAATCGGCAACCCGATCATCGCCGACGCACCGATATACACCAGGCACGTCATCGCGTGAAAGCCCGCGCCCGGAACCTGCAACGCCGCCAGCCCCAGCAACGCCAGCAGCACCAGCCAGCACCACCACAGCCAATACGGCCGCGGGCCGCTGAACCGGATCCTGCCCAACCAGCCCAGCAACCCCAGATACAGCGCCACGAACCCGGCCAGCGCGGCCAGCCCCACATCCCGCTGCCAGCCGTCCGGCCGCCCCAGCAACGCGATCAGGTTCTCGTTCAGATAGAACAACCACACCGCGCCGAAAATCCACCCGAACCGGGCACGCCGGACGAACTCGTTCATGGCCACGACGCTACCGGCCGCTCAGACCCGTGCCGTGTCCCGGCGGAACCGCCACATCGCACCCGCCGAGAACAACGCCGTCCACACGATCACATTCAACGCCGCCGCCCACAGATTCCCGTGATGGGTCAGCGGATACCGGGCGATCTCGCCGACGCCGTACACCGGCGTGAACTTCGCGATCGTCGCGAACGTGTCACCCATCGAATCCACCGGCACGAACAACCCACCGGCGAACGACAGCACCGCCAGCACCGGACCCAGGATCTGCATCACGTTCTCACTCGGCAGCAGATAACCCATGAAAAGCCCGAACGCCGCGAACACCAGCGCACAGACCCACGCCAGCAACCCGCACGCCACCCACGCCTGCGCCGGAAGCTCCGCACCACCGAACGCACCGACCGCGAACGCCACCACCACCGACACCGCGCCGATGATCATCGCAAGGATCAGCTTCACCGCCACATACGCCGCCGGTCGCAACGGCGTCAGCCGCAACTGCCGGCTCCAGCCCGCCGCCCGCTCGATCGACACCATCGCCCCGCCACTGGTCGTGGCCAGCATCGCCCCGTACACCGCCATGCTGATCAGGATGTAGCCGGTGACATTGCCGCCACCCACCCGCTCGGTGCGCGCACTCGCATTCGTGCCGAACAACAGGAAGAACACCGCCGGCATCACCAGCGTGAACACCACCGTGCGCCGGTTGCGCACCATCCGCCGCAACTCCAGCCCGATCATCCCGAGGGAGAAACCCCCGAACCGCGGCAGGTTCCGCGCCGCCGGCATGCTCTGCGCACTCATCTCGCCATCTCCTGGTTGTCGTCGTCGGCCGTCAGCGTCAGGAACGCCTGCTCCAGATTCCGGGACGTGATCTCCAGATCCCGGGCCGCGGTCTCGGTCAGCAGATGCCGCGCCACCCCATCGGTGTCACGCGCATGCACGTAGACGGTGTCGCCGCGCAACTCCACCGACTCGACCCCCGGCAACGCCAGCAACGCCGACTCACTCGCACCCGGCAACGTCGCCCGCACCGTACGACCCGACGCCAGCGCCTTCACCTGCGCCGCCGTGCCGTCCGCCACCACCCGCCCCCGCCGCACGAAGACCACCCGGTCCGCGTACGCGTCGGCCTCCTCCAGGTAATGCGTCGCGAAGATCACCGTACGGCCGCCGCGCGCGTCCTCCCGGATCGAACTCCAGAAGTCGTGCCGGCCGCCGACGTCCATACCCGTCGTCGGCTCGTCCAGGATCAGCAACTCCGGATCCGGCAGCAACGCCATCGCGAACCGCAGCCGCTGCTGCTGCCCACCCGAACACTTGCCGACCAGCCGCGAACCGATGTCCGCGATCCCCGCCCGCTCCAGCGCCCGGGCCACATCCGCCCGGCCCCGGCCGAACAACACCGCGGTCAGCCGGACCGTCTCCTCCACCGTGTAGTCCTTCAACAGCCCCCCGGTCTGCATCACCGCGGACACCAGACCCAGCGCCACCGCCTCCTGCGGCGGCCGGCCGTACACCCGGGCCGTACCGGCGGAAGGATCGGACAGACCAAGCAACATGTCGATCGTGCTGGTCTTGCCCGCCCCGTTGGGGCCCAGCAGGGCCACCACCTCGCCCGGCCGGATCCGCAGGCTGATCCCATCAACCGCGGTCACCGCACCGAAGCGCTTCACCACGCCGTCGAGATCGACGGCAAGCTCGCCGGACCCTCGGGTCACGGCCTCAGGTTGAGCGGTAAGTGTCATGCCACCCATGCTCGGCGTACCGGGCAACCCCGCACCGGGCCACGCGTCACGTCCCGCCCATGACATCCGTCAGGGCCCCGCCCGCACCCGTTGCGCTCTCAGCGATCACCCCTACCGCCCCGGGCCCGCCCGAGGGCATCGTCGGGACATGAGACTTCTCCTGCTCGGAGGGACCGGATTCGTCGGCCGCGTCGTCGTCGAGGAGGCCCGCACCCGCGGGCACCACATCACCGTCCTCAACCGCGGCCACCGGCCACCACCACCCGGCACCACCGGCCTCATCGGCGACCGCCGCGAACCCGGCGGCCTCGCCGCCCTCGCCGGCGGCACCTGGGACCTCGTCGTCGACACCTGGTCCGGCGCGCCAGCCGTCGTCGGCGCCTCCGCCGCGGCACTCAGCGGGCGCGCCGGGCACTACACGTACGTCTCCAGCCGCAGCGTCTACGACCCCGACGACAAGACCGTCCCGCACACCGAGGCCGCCGCCGTCGTCAAGGCCGACCCGGACGCCGACCACGCGGACGACTACGCCGCCGCCAAGCGCGGCGCCGAACTCGCGGCCCAGCGGCACTTCGACGGCCCGGTCCTGCTGGGCCGCGCCGGGCTGATCCTCGGACCCCACGAGGACATCGGCCGCCTCCCCTGGTGGCTCAACCGGATCGCCAGGGGCGGGCCCACCCTCGCGCCCGGCACACCCGGGCTGAAAATCCAGTACATCGACGTCCGCGACCTGGCCGGCTGGCTGCTCGACGCCGCCGCGGACGGCCGCACCGGCGCCTACGACCTGGTCAGCCCGTCCGGACACACCACCATGGGCGAGCTCCTGGAAACCATCAACACCGTCACCGGCGGGCACGCCGAACTGCGCTGGACCCCCGCGCAGACCATTCTGGACGCCGGGATCACGCCGTGGATGGACCTGCCCATCTGGCTGGCGCCCGGCGACGACTACGACCTTCTGCACCGCGGCGACGTGAGCAAGGCGCTGCGGGCGGGCCTGCGGCTGCGGCCGGTCGCCGACACCGTCACGGACACCTGGGCGTGGCTGCGATCCATCGGGGGCGAGGCGCCGCAGCGCCCCGACCGCCCCACGGTGGGCCTCGACCCCGAGCGCGAGGCCGGGGTGCTCGCCGCCGGCTGACGGCTCCGGCCGTACCCGGGTGGTGTCGTTGATTCCTTTCAGTTTTTGATCTTTGGTTCGGGGGTTGTGCGGCCCGTGGCCGGCCGCACAACCCGTAGAGCGTCCTAGGATGATGGTGGGCGGGGTGGGCGAGGGCCCCGGACCGGCCTGCCGGACAATGATGGGCGTGCCTCCACCGCCGATCGACCCCGTGCCGCCGACCGGGCACACCGCCGGAACCGCGCAGACCCGGGACGACCTGCGCGCCCTTTGTCCTGAAAGGGTGGACGGCTACGACGCGGCGCTGCCCGCGGCGCGGGCGGAGGTCCTCGCCCGTCTCCTGGGTGCCCTGGACCGCGAGACCCTGCCCGGCGTCACCCGCCGCGAGCGGCGCGGCGACACGCTGCACGTCACCCTGGCCGACGGCCGCGATCTGCGCGCGCCCGCCGCGGCGGCGTTCCCGTTCGCCGCTCCCCCGGGCGGCCTCACCGCGGGACTGGACGGCACGGCCTTCGACGACCCCGCCGCGCTGCTGCGGGCGCTCCCGCTCGGGCCGCACGCCGCGCGCCTGGCCGCCGAGGTCGACAACAGCGTCGCGAATCTCGCCCTCGCGCTCGCCGACCCGCCCCCGGCCACCGGCCCCGTCCTGCGCGGCGCCGCCGGCGACCCGGACGGGCTCGGAAGGCTCGAACAACTCGTCCTCGGCGGCCACCCGCTGCACCCCTGCTGCCGCACCCGCGGCGGCATGAGCGTCGCCGACGTGCTCGCCTACGGCCCCGAACACCGGCCCGTCATCCGCCTGCGCCGCCTGCGGGTTCCCGCGGACCGGTGGTACGGCGACGCGCCGCCGGTCCTCTACGCGCACCCGTGGCAGGCCCGGCGGCTGCTCGAACGCCACCCGTGGCTGTCCGACGACGGCGAGACCGGGCCGGTGCGCCCCCTCATGTCGCTGCGGACCGTCGCCCCGCTCGACGGCGGTGAGCACGTCAAGACCGCCGTCGACGTGCAGATGACCTCGGCCGTCCGCACCGTCTCCCCCGCCGCCGTCCACAACGGACCACGCCTCTCCGCCCTGCTGGAGCGGCTCACCGCCGACCTGCCGCTGACCGTGCTGCGCGAGACCGCCGCCGGCGCCGTGCTCGTCGACGGGCGGCCCCGGCGCCACCTCGCCCACCTGCGCCGCGAGGCACCCCGGCCCGGCGCCACGGAGACGGTCGTCCCGCTGGGCGCCCTGGCCGCGCCGTCACCCCGCGACGGGCGCCCGCTGCTGCTCGAGGCCGTCGACGACCCGTACGCGTGGTGGCACGGCCTCGCCCACCTGCTCCTGCCGCCGCTGGTGACCGTCCTGGACCGCGGGGTCGCGCTCGAGGCACACGGGCAGAACACGCTGCTGGTCCTCGACGCCGGCGTGCCGGTGCGGATCCTCTACCGCGATCTCGGCGGCGTCCGGGTCAGCGCCGCCCGCCTCGCCCGGCACGGCGTCGAGGCGCCACCGGTCGAGGGCGACCTGCCCAGCGACGACCCGGCCGTGCTGCGCACCAAGCTCGCCGCCGCCACCCTCGGCACCGTCTGCGCCCAGCTCATCGCCGTCCTGGCCGGCGCCGGCGCCGACCCCGCACGGCTGTGGGACAGCGTCGCCGCCGCCGTGGCCTCGACCGGCACCGCCGACGCCACCCACCTGCTGAAGGATCCGCTGCCGGTCAAGGCCTACACCGCGATGCGGCTCGCCGACGACGCGCTCGACGACGTCTGGACGCACGTCGCCAACCCGATGGCGGCGCCGTGACCCGCAGCCTGACCACCCGGCGGCTGGCCATCGCCGCCGGGAACGTGGGCGCCGCCCTCGCGGTGCACGCACCGGAGCTGCTCGACGGCTTCACCGCCGCGCTGCCGGAGGCGACCGAGATCGTCGGCCGGCGGCTGCGCGGCGCGCTCGTGCGCGAGGGGCTGCTGCCCGCCGGGCGCGGCGACCGGGTGCACGCGTTCCGCCGCGTCGAGTACGACCGCTCCGGCGCCGGCGACCCCGCCGACCTGCTCCCCGCCGGGCTCGCGGGCAACGCCGCCGGCTTCGCCGCCGAGCTGCGCAACGGCGTCGTCAACCTCGCCATCGCCATGGCCCGGCGGCGGCACCTGCCCGCGGACGACCCCGACGACGACGTCATCGCCGGGGAGCGGCTGGCCGTCGCGGGACACAACCTGCACCCGTGCGGGCGGACCCGGCTCGGCTGGGACACCAGCGACGTGCTCGCCCACGACCTCGAGGCCGGGCACACCCGGCTCGGCTTCGTCGCCGTACGCGACGACGTGCACCTGGGCGACGACGTCGGCGCGGTGCTGCGTGCCGCGTACCCGCACCTGCCCGAGCCGCCGCCCGGATACCGGCTGCAGCCGGTGCACGCCTGGCAGCGCGACGCCGTGCTGGCCGAGCGCTACCGCGACCTGATCGACGACGGCGCGCTGCGGATCCTCGGCGACTCCGGCGGCGTGCTCCCCGCGGTGCCGACCGCCGCGCTGCGCACGCTGCTGCTCCCCGTCGCCGCGGACGGCAGCCGCCGGTACGTGAAGGTGTCGCTCGACATCCAGGTCACCTCGACGCGGCGCAGCATCAGCGTCGCCAGCACCCGCAACGGTCCCGCCCTCTCCGCGCTGCTGCACCGCCTGGTCGCCGGGGACCCCGGCGGGGACCGGCTGATCCTGCTGGCCGAGTCCGCCGGCGCCGCCGTGCCCGTCGGCTCCGGCCGCGACATGTCCGCGATCGTGCGCGACGGGATCAGCGGCCGCCTCGAACCGGGCGAGCGGGCCGTGGCCGGCAGCGCGCTGCCGTTCGTCGGCGCCGCCCTCGTCGCGCAGTTCGCCGCCGCCGCCGGGCGCCCCGACGACGCCGGCGCCGCGGCCGCCTTCCTGGACGCCTACGCCCGGCTGCTGCTGCCACCGCTGCTGCGGCTGACGCTGCGCGGGGTCGCGCTGGAGGCGCACCTGCAGAACTGCGTGCCCACCTTCGTCGCCGGGGTGCCGCACCGGCTGGCCGTGCGCGACTTCGCCGGACTGCGGCTGCACCCGGGACGCCTCGCCGCCGCCGGGCACGAGCTGGCCCTCTGGCCCGGCTCGGTCGTCGGCACCGCGGACCCGGCCGTGCTGCGCGCCAAGATCGGATACACGGTGTTCCAGGCACACCTGGGCGAGCTGATCATCCGGCTCGGCGAGTCGCACGACCTGGACGAGGACGCCGCCTGGCGGCTCGTGCGGGCCGTCGTCGACGAGACCTACGCCGGGCTCGGCGCGACCGCCGCCGAGGACCACGCCGCGTTCACCGCCCGGACCGTGCCGCACAAGGCCCTCGTGCGGATGCGCCTGGCCGGCGACGGCGACGAGTACGTGCCGGTGGAGAACCCGCTGCATGCGCCCGCCTGAGCACGTCGAGGCCGCGCTGCGGTCCCAGCCGCGGCCGGTCTGCGCCTACGTCTACGACACCGCCGCCCTGCGCGACCGCGCCGCGGCGGTCCGGGCCGCGCTGCCGCCGGGCACCACCCTGCTGTACGCGGTGAAGGCCAACGGCCATCCGGACGTCGTGCGTACCCTCGCCGCGGCCTGCGACGGCCTGGAGGTCGCCTCCGGCGGCGAGCTGGAGCTGGCGGTCGCCGCCGGGGCCCGGCGGATCGTCTTCGGCGGCCCCGCCAAGACCGACGCCGAGCTGGCCGCGGCCGTCGCCGCCGGCGCGCAGGTCAACGTCGAGAGCGCGCACGAGCTGCGCCGGCTGGACCTGGCCGCCCGGGCGGCGGGCGTCGTCGCCGAGGCCGCCGTACGGGTCAACCGGGCGGGCCCGGCGCTGCCCGGCAGCCACGCCATGACCGGCACACCCACCCCGTTCGGCGTCGACGAGGCCGCCCTGGCCGGGGTGCTCGCCCTGCGGCCGGAGTCCGTCCGGATCACCGGCTTCCACCTGCACGCCGTGTCCAACAACCTCCACGCCGCGGCACACGCCCGGTTCATCGCCGACGCCGTCGACTGGTCGGTGGACACCGCCCGGCGCCACGGCGTGCCGCTGCGGCTCGTCAACGTCGGCGGCGGCCTCGGCGTCGACTACCTCGGCGACTCCACCATCGACCTGGACGCGCTGCGGGCGGGCCTGGCCGGCCTCGCCGTCCCCGGCGGCGCCGACCTGATCGTCGAGCCCGGCCGCATCCTCGCCGCCGACGCCGGCTGGTACGCCGCCGAGGTCCTCGACCTCAAGCACACCCACGGCCGCTGGTTCGCGGTGCTGCGCGGCGGCACCCACCACTTCCGGCTGCCCGCCGCCTGGGGCTACAGCCACCCCTTCACCGTCCTGCCCGTCGACGCCTGGCCGTACGGGTGGGAGCGGCCGCAGGTCGCCGACGTGGCCGTTGACGTGGTCGGCGAGCTGTGCACGCCGCGCGACGTCCTGGCCCGCGACCGGCACGTCCGGCGGCTGCGCGTCGGCGACGTGCTGGTCTTCGGCCGCACCGGCGCGTACGGCTGGGACATCTCGCACCACGACTTCCTGCGGCACCCGCCGCCCGTGTTCGATGTGGTCTGACCATTTCGCCGGATGGGCCCTCCCGGACGATCAGCGCACCCGCGTCGAAAGAGGCCCCGAAGGCCGGGGCGACGAGCGCCGAGAACTGGAAGTCACCCCGGTACGAGCCGAGCAGCAGCGGCGCCTCGGCGCGCACCGATCCGTCCTCAGGGCTGGTGAAGAGGTCCGTGCGCGGGCCGGCGGCGACGGTCAGCACACCCTCCTTGCAGGCCCAGCTCTCCGGTGCGGGTGACCGGCTCAGCGGGAACGGCAGTTCAGGCACGCGGATCTCCATGCCGACCGTTGTACCGGCCCGGCGCTGCCCACCAGGGGCAGCAGGCCGGCCGGATCGTCCACCGTGTACTCACAGACCGCGTCATCGGGGTCGACCCGGTACCGCGCCGCGCCCGGGACCAGCGCGTTCGTGACGAGCACTTCTCAGGGTGGACGGCGAGGCGCCGCGCCACCGGCGCATGGAGCCGCGGATCGGGCTTGCGGCATCGCTCCTGCCAGGAGAAGACGAGCGGGACGAACGCGGTCGGGCTCCAGCACTCCGCCAGCTCGGCACCGCAGTCGCTCAGCAGGCCGATCCGGAACCCCCGCCGCCGGAGTTCCGCCAGGACGCCGAGCGCGTGTGCCGCGGCTGGCGGAGGCGGGCATGACCGCTCCGGTGATGCGCGAGCGCGAGGGCTCGCGATACTCCTCAGCGCCGGGGTCGGTCAGCGTGCCGAAGTAGCCGAAGATCACCGCGCGCATGGCCCACACACGGACGCGCCGGAGACCCCCCGTGGTGCGAGGGCCTCCGGCGAGGCGGTTCCGTGCGGTGGATCAGGATCCGCGAAGGATCAGGTTGCCGTTGTCCGCGGCGCCGCTCTGCGAGCCGCTTGTTTCGCTGGCACGTTTTGCGCGCCGCATTCCCGCGGCTTTATCCGGCTGGCGTTTCGTTCAAACCCAAACGACGCAGGATGTTATCGCGGTTCCCGTTTCCGCGCAGCGCGGTCAAGGAGTTCAAGCGGCCCAGCAAAGTCGTGGAAGATGCGGGGCATTTCAAGTCTTGAATCGCCGACAAGGTTTTTTCAAAACGTTGGATGCGGCTTTCAAGGTCCGTTCCGCTCGGAAGGTTCGCATTCTTGAGCGCTACCTGCGCGTTCACTTGGGCTTGAGTGGGTGGGCAGCGACCGGGAACTTTTACCCCGGTAGGGCCAACGCGGTCGGCTGTCGCGTTCGGATCGCCCGGGCTGAAACCCAGCGCCGGCACCAAAGCGTTGATGTTAGCGGAGCTGGCTCCGGCGTTCCCCGTCGCTCCACCGGCCGGCGGATTCGTAGCGGCCGGCGCGGCTTTATCCGCTGGCGTTTCGTTCAAACCCAAACCACGCAGGATGTTATCGCGGTTCCCGTTTCCGCGCAGCGCGGTCAAGGAGTTCAAGCGGCCCAGCAAAGTCGTGGAAGATGCGGGGCATTTCAAGTCTTGAATCGCCGACAAGGTTTTTTCAAAACGTTGGATGCGGCTTTCAAGGTCCGTTCCGCTCGGAAGGTTCGCATTCTTGAGCGCTACCTGCGCGTTCACTTGGGCTTGAGTGGGTGGGCAGCGACCGGGAACTTTTACCCCGGTAGGGCCAACGCGGTCGGCTGTCGCGTTCGGATCGCCCGGGCTGAAACCCAGCGCCGGCACCAAAGCGTTGATGTTACCGGAGCTGGCCCCGGCGTTCTCACCGGCGCGACCCACGCCGGTGCTGACGGCGAAGATGCCGGCGACCAGCGTCGCAGCGACCGCTCCCAACGTCAGCTTGCGCGTCCGGTTGCTCTTGCTGCTTCGATACATCCACCGCTCCCTCGCGATCGTCCACTGCCCGTTGCAGTACCGATGAGTACGGGACGGTCGATGGTCGCGGTTCAGCGAACAACATTAAAAGTTCTATAACCGCACGCTGTTCGGTGCGTGCAGGCGCAACATCGTCGCCCCGACGTCGCCCGGCACCCGCCGCGCCGTGAGCAGCGACACCACCACCATCACGACGAACGCCAACGGCACGGTCCAGGCGGCAGGCTGAACGACGAGCACCGCCGGCCACCCGCGCAGCGGCGCGCTTGCTCGAGGAGATCCACGAGACACGGCCTGGACCGTACGGAATGCGCTACCGGACGAGCGATTTCCTGATTTAGTCTGATTATCAGGGCAGTCTCGGGGCCGCGCCTCAATCACCACGGGGGACCATCATGACGATCCGTATCCGCGTCCGCGCGGCGGCCGGGGCACTGGCCGTCGGCATCCTCGGCGCCGCCCTCGGCGTCCCGGCCACGGCGCACGCCGCCGTCACCGCAGCGCCGAGTTCGGCACAGCCGGCCCCGGCGGACCCGTATCGGCAGGGTTTCCGCAAGGGCCTGCTGGTCGGCGACGACGCGGCCGAGAAGCAGTGCGCCTACGACAGCAGCGTGGACTACGGAGAACGCCCCCCGAGGCCCGCACCGTTCGACCCGGCGACCGCGGCCGTGCCCCGCGGCCACAGCGAGGAATGGGGCCGCGGATACCGCGAGGGACTCCGGCGCGGCTGGACCGACGGCATTCAGTACTACTGTGCCCACGGCTCCTGAACCCGGTACGCCCTCAGGAATGATCGCCACCGATGCCTGAGGAGGTCGGCACCCAGAACCGCAGCTTGTCGCCGCGCCGATCTTCGAAGACGCCGCCGTTGGCCTCGATCACCCGGCGCGAGGCGTCGTTGGTGGCGTCGCACGTCACCAGCGCCGAGGCGATACCCAGACCGCGCGCCACCGGCAGTGCGGCGCGCAGCATCGCGGTCGCATGACCCCGACGCCGAGCGGACGGTCGCACGTCGTATCCGATGTGACCGCCGCCCTCGAGCAGCTGCGCGGTCAGACGATGCCTGATCCGATGCGGCGCGGTCCACGCATCCGCGTTCGTGAACCCGTTCTCCGCTCAGGCATGGTGACGACACAATGCGCGGCTGGACGCCCTCACCGAACGAATCGCCGCGCCTGCGGCCACGGCCTGGGCGCCGAGGCCGTCGGTCGACGGGGCACCTGCCGACGTGGCAGGCGCGTCGGTCGGCGAGACACTGATGGGGTGGGGATGCTGAGGCTCAGGTTCTGCCCGGACACGAGCGCCGCCGACTGGCTCGTGTCGTCGGCCACGCCCTTTCCGCAGTTGGTCACCTTCGGGCCCCCGGGCTTCGCGGCGTTCGCCCGGCTCCGCTTCATCCCGGACCCCACCGGCCCGGGCCAGCAGGAGACGGACGCCGAGGTTCCGGACGGGCACCCGTCGGACACCGAGCAGACCCGGCGCGCGCTGCGGCTGCTCGCACCGTTCACGTCCACCCCGGAGGAGTGCTATTTCTGCCTGTGGGAGGGCTACTCCGACGCCCCGCTGCCGCAACCCGGCCCGCTGGTCGAGCTGCCGCACCGCCGCTACGCCCTGCTGCGCGGCGGCCTCGACGACATCGACGCCTGGGAGTCCGATCTCGGCGGCGGGCAGAGCATCGCGCCGCCGGCGTTCGTCTGGCCCGCCGATCACCGCTGGTGCCTGGCGGCCGACGTCGACCCGCACTGGGCCGGCATCGGCGCCGAGCGGGCGGCCGTCGACGCGCTGCTCGCCGATCCGCGGCTCGACGTCGTGCCGGCCCGCCCCGAGGACAGCCAGCCCTGGTACCGCTGACCGGCGGATTTGATCAAGGGACGCAGCGCAGGGTCACCACCAGTGGGCGGCCGGTCCTCGCCGCACGGTACCCAGATCGCGGGAGCCGCCGGCAGCCGAGGCATGGCGCGGGTGGCCCGTCAGCCGCCGGGCGGCCTGCGACGTCCGACGAGGAAGTAGGCGATCGGGACGGCGCCCATCGAGTTGACGAGCACGACCGTGGTCGCCCACACCGCCTTCGAGCCGCGGACCTCCCCGGCGGGCCGGCGCTTGAGGTCCGCCAGCGCCGCGATCTTCAGGAGGCCGTCGAACGCGCCCGCGACAAGGATCAGCCGGCGGTGGCGTTCGCTCAGGTCGCGCCATCGTTTCTTCGCCATGCCGACCTCCCCATTGTCCGACGGTACGGCGCAAGGCGTCGATTCCATCTAAACACCCACTCACCCGGGCCGTTCAAGGACGCGCCGCAGGCGGTGGGAGACGTCCGCCAGCGGCCACCGCATCGCGGTCTCGAGCGGGACCCCGGCGGTCAGGCGACCGACCAGGTCCCCGCCGAGCCAGTACCCGCACCGGCCGGGCAGTTCGCCGTCGCGGTCCGCGGCGCCGCTGAACCACAGGTCCGACACGTCCTCGCGGGTGAGATCGGCCAGCGCGCGGCGCCGCAGCGCCGTCTCCGCGGCCCGGCATCGGCCGATCCACCCCTGGCGGCCCGCCGCGAACCAGAGATGGCCGCTGCCGTCGATCTCGGGCAGCAGGCGGGTGGTGGCGCTGACGGCCAGACCCTCGCGGAAGAGGTCGGCGTCGAACCGGCTGCCGGGCCAGTCGTACGCCGCCCGCCGCTGATGCTCCGCGTGGATCATCTCGTGCAGGGCGAGCACGACGTCGAATCCGGGTTCCGGCAGCTGGTCCACCGCGAGAAACAGGGTCGGCTCGCCGTTCACCCGGGTGACCCATCCGTTGGCCGCGCCCATCCCGACGAGCAGCACCGTGTCGACGCGGCCGGCGTCCGGCAGCGCGCCGCGCAGCAGCTCACCCGCGGCCCGCACGGCGTCGCCGGCGCGCCGTGCCCGGCTCGGCAGCTCCGCCCGGCGGCCTACCAGGGCCGGGAGGCTCCGCGGCGCGTCGGCGGGGTCGAGCCACGGCTCAATTGCGCGGTAGAGCCCCGCGTACGGCTCCACGACCTGTGCGTGCCACCGGGACACCAGGTCGGCGCCCGGATCCGCGGCGGCGAACTCGGCGAACGGGGTCACCAGATCCTGGATCAGCACGGCTCACCGGCGGGCCGACGACCGGGTGCGGCGCAGCTCGCGCAGGGCCTGGCGGCGGGTGTCGCCCTTGAGGGTGTCGATGTAGAGGCGGCCGTCCAGGTGGTCCGTCTCGTGCTGCAGCGCCCGGGCCAGCAGCCCGGTCCCGGAGATGGTCAGCGGCTCGCCGTGCTGATCGAAACCGGTCGCCGTCACCGACCACGCCCGGGGTGTCGGGTAGCCCATGCCGGGCAGCGACAGGCAGCCCTCCTCGTCGTCCTGCTCCCCCTCGGGGTCGGAGAGCACCGGGTTGATCAGGTGCCCGACCTCGCCGTCCACCCGGTAGGAGAACGCGCGCAGGCTCACGCCGATCTGCGGTGCGGCCACGCCGGCCCGCCCGGGCTCGCGGACGGTGTCCTCCAGATCCGCGACGAGGGCGCGCAGGGCGGCGTCGAACACCGCGACGGGTTCCGCGGGGATCCGCAGCACCGGGTCGCCGAACAACCGAATGGGGCGAACAGTCATGCACCCCAACCTATGCGAACGCCGGCGCGCTGCCCTCGATCGCCGCGCGCATCGGCGCGGCCTTCGCGGCGGCCTCGTCGACCTCCGCGGTCTCGTCGCTGTCCCAGGTGATGCCGCCGCCGGCCCAGAGGTGCACCCGCTCGCCGTCGACGGCGGCGGTCCGGATGCTCAGGCCCAGGTCGACGTGGTCGGTGCCGACCCAGCCGAGGGCGCCCATGCTGACGCCGCGGCCGACCGGCTCCAGGCGGGCGATCTCGGACAGCGCCGCCAGTTTCGGCGCGCCCGTCACCGAGCCGCCGGGGCAGACCGCGCGCAGCAGCTCGGCCAGGCCGAGCGGCCGCTCGATCGGCGCGGACACCACCGACTCGGCCTGCCACAGCCCGCACCAGCGGCGCACCGCGAACAGTTCGTCGACCCGGACCGGGCCGACGCCGCCGAGCCGGGCCAGGTCGTTGCGCTGCAGGTCGACGATCATCACGTGCTCGGCGCGTTCCTTGGCCGAGCCGAGCAGCTCGCGGCGCCCGGCCGCGGTGGCCGGCCGGGTGCCCTTGATGGGCCGGGTGATCACCCGGCCGCCGCGCACCTCGACCAGGGTCTCCGGGGACGCCGTCGCGATGGCCCATCCCCGGCCGGTGAGAACGCCGCCGTACCGCGCGCCGGGCAGCCCCGCCACCCGGGTGAGGGCCGGGCCCGGATCGCCCGTGTACGGCGCCGAGGCATGTCCGACAATGTTGACCTGATACACGTCGCCACGCCCGATCGCCGCCCGCGCGGCGGCCACCGCGGCGGCGTGCTCGGCCCGGCTCCAGCTGTCGCGCCAGGGCCCGACACGCCAGGGCCGCGCACCGCCGGCGCCTGATTCGAAACCGCCCGAATCGTCCGGACCCATCGCACACGCTTCCACTACGGAGCGTGACGATTCGGTGGGGTCGTGGACGTAGGCGACGGCCACCACGTCGGGGATTCCGGGGACCGGCGAAGGGGCCCCGGGAGGGCCGCCAACCATTACCGATCCGGCCGATGCGGACACGTACAGTGCGGCCCCGCAGGGGGTTCCAGCGCCGGTCGGGTGAATTTGGCTAGCCGTTCGGCCGAACTCTCGCACCGGCAGTCCGTTGCCGGAGAGGAACGCGGAGACAAGCTCAGCTGGGTCGCCGGGATCACCCAGGGACCACTCGAAACGGCATGACGCACGGTGACGGCCCTGGCAGGACGCCGGAAAACCCGGTTGAGCACCCGAGCCAGGTGTCGGAAAGTGGCCGTATCCCGGCCAGCCGTGGAGCATCTGAACAGTGGAATCGCTCAACGCGGCACCGTCACCCGGGAAATCCGAAATCGTTCGGATGGGAGTAGTGTTCCGCCCCGTTGATGTGAAACACAACACAACACCACTACCGGAGACACACGATGTGCCAGCACCCGAACTCCTGTCCCTCCGCCGCAGCCATGGACCGCGAAGCGGCCCGGGTCGTGGCGACCTTCCCCGAGCAGGGTTGGAGCCTGCTCTGTAACGGTGTCATCGTCTTCGAGGACACCGGCGAACTGCTGCCCGACGGCAGCACCATCGCACCGCACCGCGGACCCGCCCGGCACGCCCTCGCGGCCTGACGGACACAACGATTCAGGCCGGCACACCACGCCGGCCCGCACAGACCGCCGGTTGCGCCGGCAGGTAGCCACACCGCACCACCCCGCCCGGCCGACCGCCGGGCACAGGCACCGCCGCGGGCCGACCGGAAAGTTCCCCGGCCGACCCGCTCGACGGCTCACTCCTCGAACGCCTCCGGCGACGGACACGAGCAGACCAGGTTCCGGTCGCCGTACGCACCGTCGATGCGACGCACCGGCGGCCAGTACTTCGAGGTCCGGTCCACACCCGCCGGGAAACCGGCAAGCGACCGCGGATATGCGTGCGACCACTCGTCCGCCGTCACCGACGCAGCCGTATGCGGCGCGTTGTGCAGCGGATTGTCGTCCCGGGGCCACTCGCCCGCCGCGACCCGGTCGATCTCACCCCGGATGGCGATCATCGCCTCGCAGAACCTGTCCAGCTCGGCCAGGTCCTCGCTTTCGGTCGGCTCCACCATCAGCGTCCCCGCCACCGGGAACGACATCGTCGGCGCGTGGAAGCCGTAGTCGATGAGCCGCTTCGCCACATCGTCGACCGTCACGCCCGTCGCCTTCGTCAGCGGCCGCAGGTCGAGGATGCACTCGTGCGCGACCAGGCCCTCGTTGCCCGCGTACAGCACCGGATAGTGCTCGCGCAGGCGCGTCGCCACATAGTTCGCCGCCAGGACCGCGACGGCCGTCGCCGCCGCCAGGCCGTCCGGGCCCATCATCCGCAGGTACGCCCACGAGATCGGCAGGATCCCCGCCGAGCCGTGCGCCGCCGCCGATACCGCGTGGTGGTCACCCGGCTCGAGCGGGTCGCCCGGCAGGAACCCGGCCAGGTGCGCCCGCACCGCCACCGGGCCGACACCCGGGCCGCCGCCGCCGTGCGGGATGCAGAACGTCTTGTGCAGGTTCAGGTGCGACACGTCCGCGCCGAACCGGCCCGGCTTGGCGAAGCCGACGAGGGCGTTCAGGTTCGCGCCGTCCACGTACACCTGTCCGCCCGCGTCGTGCACGGCGCCGCACAGCTCCGCGATGCCCTTCTCGTAGACGCCGTGCGTCGACGGATAGGTCACCATGATCGCGGAGAGGGTGTCCGCGTGCTTCTCGATCTTCGCGGCCAGGTCCGTCAGGTCGACGTTGCCGTTCTCATCGCAGGCCACCACCACGACCCGCATGCCCGCCATCACCGCGCTGGCCGCGTTCGTGCCGTGCGCGCTCGACGGGATCAGGCACACGTCGCGGTGCGTCTCGCCGCGCGAGCGGTGGTAGCCGCGGATCGCCAGCAGGCCGGCCAGCTCACCCTGCGAGCCCGCGTTCGGCTGCACGCTCACCGCGTCGTACCCGGTGATCTCCGCCAGCCAGCCCTCCAGCTGCGCGACCAGGGCCTCGTAGCCCGCGGTCTGCGACGCCGGCGCGAACGGGTGGATGTTCGCGAACTCCGCCCAGGTGACCGGCTCCATCTCGGTGGTCGCGTTGAGCTTCATCGTGCACGAACCCAGCGGGATCATGCCCCGGTCCAAGGCGTAGTCGCGGTCCGACAGCCTGCGCAGGTAGCGCAGCATCGCCGTCTCCGAGTGGTGCGAGGAGAACACCGGGTGGGTCAGGTACGCCGTGTCGCGGCCCAGCCCGGCCGGGATCGCCGCGACCGGCGCGGCGGGCGCCGCCGCGCCGAAGGCGGCCAGGACCGCCTCGACGTGCGCCGGCGTCGTCGTCTCGTCACACGAGAT
>NZ_JBEZXZ010000179.1:0-18430 GCF_040638275.1 Actinoplanes sp. NPDC026623
GCGCTGAAACGACAACTCGCGAACACCTTCGCCGCGACCATCACCGACCGGACACACCAAACCCACGCGTTCTTCCAACACCGCACCAACACCCAGAACCTGACCACCGCGGCACCCTGGACCTCGCCCTGGCTACCCGAGGGTTACGGGAAGGAGTTCTCGCCAGGGGCTTAGCGCTGGCCACCGATTCGGACCCGCTGGTTGCTCATCGTGCGGCCCGTGATGCGTGCGATCTCGTCCGAGCGGCTGCCGCCGAAAACTTGAGTGCGACAGCCGCCGTAATAATCAGCGCTGTAGCCCGAGACCAGAAAGTCATACTCGACGCACCGAGGGCTCTCGGCAACCCGGCGCACGATCGCAGCCGCACCCGACGAGGACACGCGAACACGCGGCGTCGCCGAGCTCTACCGAGCGCTTTCTGAGGGACCCCTCCGGTCGGCGGCTATCGAAATCCTGGGTTTTCTAGGCGAAGCACCGCCCAGCACCGTAGGCCTCAACGAAATCAGGAGCCGCCTGCTCGTCCACCGAACGCAAACCCCGCTCTGCGAGACGATAGCCTGCCTCATTGAGCCTGCGTGGCGTAACGCATGCGCACACGAAGATCTCCACTGGGATCCCGAACACGGAATGGCGATGTTCGGAGAAACCGCTGTCGACTTGGCGGAAGTCGAGTCAACAGCCGACTTCATCTGGTCCGTGTGCCGAGGATTCCAAGCAGGCATCCAAATTGCCCGTAGCCTGCTTCCAGCACTTGGCGAGGCTGTCGGCCAGGCCGAGGGGCCCGGATCACCGATCAACCGGGACACCAAACTGGCGAAGTCGTTCGGCCTAGCCAGCCTGATCGTGGACGACATCCGGCGAGACCGCGACCACGTCACCGTGGTCCTGAAACCGTTGCGCGGAGACGGCCTCGCGAACCGTATCGGCATAGCCCTGGTCAATGCGGCAGTACTCGACTCATCCGTGAGCGTGTGGACCATAGAAGCCGACGATCTCCCCGCCTTCTCCGTCGGGCGGCCGGCAGCTCAGCTCGCGGCCACCCTCTTCGGCCCTGACTCTGAAGGCCGATCCGCGTTCCTGTACCCGACAAGCTTCGCTCCGCTCCTGGCCGATGCTCTGACCCGCCACGGCGTAACGGCCGAGGACGCCGCAACCCAGGCATGGGATCTACCGCTGCGCGACACACTCACCTACCTTCCGAAGCTTGCCCTTGCTGGAGGAGTAAGCCGAAAGGGCAGCCTGCGGAACTTCAGGCGCGCCGCCCGGCGCACCAACCAAACCGTACATGCCGTCGCGAAGCACCTCGGCGTTCGGCCGCCGGAAAATCTCGACCTCACCGCGCTGTGCACCGTGGTGAGAAAGCTAGAGCAGCGCCCTCACGACAATCTGCTCGCCACGTCGCTTCGACAGGAACACCAACGCCTCCTATCCGAACTCGAACCTCCGCCAGCCGACCACCCGTGGCGCCGCCTGACGATATGAGCTCAAGCCAACGTCACCTGAAAGAGTCTGCGGCCGACGCCGGGCTGTCGGACCTCCGAAGGCTGTTAGGCGCCGAATCGGTCATAGTCGAGTGACGACTAGGCATATGACTACGGACAAGAAGGTCCAGAAGTCGACTCGGACTCGGCCCATCGGTAGCCGACCCACCGAGCACGCCTGGAGCAGACGCGACGCAACGGCGGTCCTGTGAACTGCCGTTACTGCAGGTAGTTCGGCGTGGAACCTCGATGCACGTCCACATTAGGAAACCGATGCTTTATCCCCTGAGCTACGAGGGCCTACGGCCCATATCGTACCGACCTGCGGAGACTCACGCGTGCCCGGGCATCCCCTGGAGTACCAACGGGTGCCGTCGGGTGCTGCGATGGTGGTTCCGCCCCTGGTCGGAGGTCGTGCGGAGCAGATTTCCTGCACACGCGACCGGGCCTGCCCGGCGGTGACAGCGGGTGCCCATTGCTGATCTCGGAGGCTATCCCCTCGCCGAGCAGATCCGGAGGGTTTGCGACGCCTACTGACCAGGTAAAACATCCTCGACGGTCGGCTTGACCTTCGTGAAGGGTCCGCCGGCTGTTCGTGCACCGGTACCGCGGGGTGCGCTCCTGCGGCAGCGTAGCCGGGCACATCGCGCACGAGGGTGCCCGGCACATGGCTATCTGCGGAGGGTCATTGACGGGACGAGGGCCGGTCCAGCCTTGCCCGGCGTCACGGCCGTCGAGGGTACGCCGCATGACCCACCACCGCTGTTCGGCCGCGGTCGGGTCCCCGACGAGCTTCCGCAGCGCCTTCTCGGCGTCTTCGCGGCTGTGGTGAAGGCGGGTGATCGGCCTTCGGGAACGCTCGATGATCAGAACGTAGATCGCCTCCGCCAGTTCGGCGCGCAGATGGCGGGCACGCGCCTCGACGCTGCCTTCCGGCATGGGCGCCTAGCCGATCGACAATCTCACCGACGTCCGCAGCCAGGCCAATGTCGATCAAGTGGTGAGCGATCGTGGGCTCGGAGATCTCGGCCGGCCACTGGAGGCAACGTCGTTCTTCGGCGGCCACCCGTGGCCCGAGCGTCGGCCGTGATCCCACCGCCGATGAGTGTCAGCGTGCCGGGAATGGGTATCGAACTCTGAATGCGGAGCGGACATGCGCAAAGAGAGAACGGCGCGCCCGGGGTGACCCGGACCGTTGTTCGCCTATTTGTGCTGCTCGGTGTGGCCGCTGCGGCCTATCTCGTGCTGAGCCTTTTCGATCACGCGGCGCGGGCCGATGCGGGCTCGATCAATCAAATCACCGCAACGGATCCGGTCGCCTCTGTCAAGACCGTGGCCGCCGCAGGCAGAGAAGCCATCCCGGCACCAAAGCCGACTATTCCAAGGTCGACCGCTCCGAAGGCTCACCAGCAGCGGCTCCACCGGCCAACGGCCAAGACGCCCAGGTTCCAGGCGCCGAAAGCCCCGGCAGCGAAGAAGACCCACGCCCCGAAGACCCAGGCGTCGAAGACCCGGGCGTCGAGCACCCGGGCCGGCAAGACGGTCCGGCGGATGCAGGCGTCGAGCACCCGGGCCGGCAAGACGGTCCGGCGGATGCAGGTTCGGACATCGAAGCTCCGTCAGCCCACGTCCGGCGTGGTCAGAGCATCTGCCCGGGGCACGGCGACCCCAGCACGGACTGCGGTCGTCCGGCACAAGTTGTCGGCCGCCGCGCATCTCCCTTCCATGCCCGAGCTTGTCGAGCCGCCCGATCTGCCAAAGGTCGTGCTCGCCTCTTGGACGCCGCTACGCGATCTTCTGCCAATGGTGACGGTCCCCTCTTGGACCCCGCTACGCGGTCTTCTGCCAATGGTCACGGTCCCCTCTTGGACCCCGCTACGCGGTCTTCTGCCAATGGTCACGGTCCCCTCTTGGACGCCGCTGCCAGGTCTGCCACAGGCCGAACTCCCCGCTATGCCGCAGCAGCCGTCCTGGCCGCAGCTGCCCGGCCTCGCACCGGTGCTCGCCCGACCTACGGCGTTGCCCAGCGCCTCTCTGCCGTACCGGCAGCTCCTGCCGCCGGTGTCCGCGCTGGCGTTCCCGCTCCCGCAACCGCCGGCCTTCACGCCGGTCTTCACGCCGGCATCCGTGCTGTCCGACGCGACCACCCACTCGGTGGCACAGCCTCAACCGCGGACAGCGCCCCTCCCGGCTCTGCCGAGGCAGCCGGCCGACCGCTCGGCTCACACCGGACAAGCGCGTGATTCCGGTGGCGGCAGCGCACCCGCGATGAGCACTGTCCTGTCGTCGTGGCGGCCCGAGGTGGCGGCCGCCGGCCGGTGCGTGGCCACCGATCTCCTCGCCCGCGGACGCACCATCCGCTACGCGGGCCCTCCCAGCTGAACCAACTCCCGCAGGGGATCCGGAAACCGGCCGGCACCAGTTCGGCCGCCCGAAGCTTTGACCCTGGCTGGGAGGCCATCGTGACCCGCATTCTGCTCGTCGAACCCATGAATCTGCTCCGCGGCGCCCTGGCGGCGACGTTGTCCCGGGAGGAAGACCTCGAGGTGGTCGCCGACCTGGGCGGCCTGAATCAAGCGCTGGAGATGGCCCGCGCGGTGCTGCCCGACGTGGCTGTGGTCGACATCGCGTTGTTGGCTGGCGACGGCCTGGCTGAGACCGCGCGGCTCTCCGCGGAGCAGCCCGATTGCGCCATCTTGGTACTGGCCGATCCCGGCGAGTCGATACTGCTCAACCGGGCGCTCGACCTGCGCATCGACGGCGTCGTCAGTACCCAGGCCGCACCGTGTGAGCTGGTCCACGGCATCCGCCGGCTCGACCGGGGTGAACGGGTGATCGACGCGAGCCTGGCCGTGGCGATGGTGGCGGCGCCGCGCAGTCCGCTGTCACCGCGGGAGCTCAGTGTGCTGAGTGTGGCCGCGTCGGGGGTGCCGTCCACTGAGGTCGCCGCCGAGCTGCACCTGAGCACCGGCACCGTGCGTAACTACATCTCGGCGATCCTCCGCAAGACCGGCGCCCGCAACCGTCTGGAGGCGGTCCGCCTCGCAGAGGGCGCCGGTTGGTTCCGCTGACTGCCATCCACGACGACGGCGGCGTAGCCGCACCCGGTGGGGTGCGGCTACGCCGAAGAGATGCCGGTCAGAGCTGGCCGAGCAGGGCCAGGATGGCGTTGAGGAGCGCGGCCAGTCCACCCGCGGCGGGGGTGCCGTCGAGCAGGTGGGTGATCGCGCACAGCAGGTTGCCGAGCAGGTTGCCGGGCGCCTGCACCGCGGTGATCACCAGGTGCACCTGGTTCAGGTCGATCACCAGGCCGAGCAGGTCGAGGTGCAGCGGCCCGAGAACGAGGTTCAGCACCTGACACGTCGCCGCGGCGAAGGTCACGGGCATGCTGACGGTGCGGTTGACCGTACCGATGGGTGCGCCGGACGAGTCGCGGACCGTACCGGTCAGCACGCCGGTGGCCAGCAGGTTTCCGTTCTGCGACGAGAACCTCGTCGGGGTGAAGTTACCGGCGAAGGAGCCGTTGTCGGCCGTGCCGGTGATCGGTGTGGCGAGGGCGGTCACGGGCGGCGCTGCCGCCGCGGCGCTCGGGGCGGCACTGGCCATGCCCGCACCCGAGAAGGTGAGTCCCATTGCCGCGACCAAGGTTAGGACGATCATCGTTAGCCGTTGCCGATGTGTCATCGTTCCTCCTGCTGAATGATCCGTCTGGCTTCTCTTGTCATCGATAAGCCTCGCTGCCCGGGCGGGGTCAACCCAGTGAGTGCTGTCAGGGGGATCGTTGACAATAGTCACGTTTTGCCGGCCGATAACCGTGTTCGACCAGGTCAAACGACCGCCTGCAACGCAGAAACGGCCGTTCCGTGTCACAGCCGCTGGTTATCGGATGAAGGTCAGATACACCCAGGGCCAGGGAGTCACCCATGAGCGCAAATGAACGTTGTGGGTGCCGCAAATCGAATATCGCTGCGCCCGCAGATCGAAAGCCGACTGGTCCGCAGATCGAAACCCTGCTGGTATCGTGAGGTCGTGCCCGCACCGCACCTCGTCCCACGCCGCGCCGCCGCACAGGTGGACGCTGCCCTGGCCGACACGCGGGTCGTGCTGATCAGCGGAGCACGCCAAGCCGGCAAGAGCACCCTGGTTCGCATCGTCGCCGGGGATCGGCTTGCCGAGCGCCGCGACCTCGACCGAGCCCAGGACCGCGCCGCCGCGACCACCGACCCGGTCGGCTTCGTCGACTCCTCGGAGCTGCTGGTCATCGACGAGATCCAGCGCGCCCCGGAGCTGCTGTTGGCCATCAAGGCCGCCGTCGACGAGGATCCCCGTCCCGGCCGCTACCTGCTCACCGGCTCGTCCCGGCTGTTCGGGATGGTCGCCGCTCCCGACGCGCTGCCCGGCCGGATGGAGACCGTCGAGCTCTGGCCGTTCTCCCAGGGCGAGCTCGACGGCGAGCCGGACGGGTTCATCGACGCGGTCTTCGCGCTCGGCCCCGACCTGCGACACGAATCAACGGTTACCCGGGCCGACTACGCGGCCAGAATCGTGCGCGGCGGCCTGCCCGAGGCAACGACGCGTGACGACGCGCGCCGCCGCCAACGGTTCCTCGACGCCTACGTCCAGGCGCTCATCGACCGCGATGTCCGGCAGCTCTCCGACCTCCAGCACAAGGGCGAACTCCGCAAACTGGTACGCCTGCTCGCCGCCAGGTCCGCGACCATCATCACCGCCAACTCCCTGGAGTCCGCGCTCGGGCTCAGCCGGCCGACCGTAGCGCGTTACCTCCGCGCGCTGGAGGAGATCTTCCTGGTCAAACGGATCCCCGGCTGGTCACGCAATCTCGGCACCCGAGCCACCGCAGCGGCAAAACTGATCTTCGTCGACTCGGGGATCGCCGCCAACGAAGTCGCCACCGACGCCCGAGCGCTGCTCCGGCCGGGCGCGCCGTTCGGCACGCTACTCGAATCGTTCGTCCTGTCCGAGCTGTCCCGCCAGCTCACGTGGTCCGCGCAGCCGGCCGACCTGTCCCACTACCGCGACCAGAGCAAATACGAGGTCGACGCGGTACTCGAGAACCGAGCCGGCCACGTCGTCGGCATCGAGGTCAAGGCCGCCTCGACCGTCGGTCCCGACGACTTCCGCGGGCTACGTCGACTCGCCGACCGCCTCGGCGACGACTTCATCGCCGGCATCGTCCTCTACACCGGCACGTCCACGCTGCCGTTCGGCGACAGGCTTCGGGCCATGCCCGTCAGCGCCCTGTGGCAGGCTCCGGCCGGCTGACCTCGCCCTTCTTCGCCTCCAGGCTGCGCAAATCGAACGCGGAGACGCCGCATATCGAATGTGGCGCCTCCGCGGATCGAAGTCTGCTCAGCCGCGGTCTGCGGCGGCCGACGGCCGGATGTTCTGGTTGAGGCGGAACATGTTCGTCGGGTCGTAGCGGTCCTTGACCGCGACCAGCCGGTCGTAGGTGGCCGTGGGGTAGGAGGCCCGGACCCGGTCCTCGCTGGCCTCGCCGGTGAAGTTCACGTACGACGCGGCATCCGGGCCGAGCGCGGCCGTCGCCGAGCGGGCCCACTCGACCACCCCGTCGTAGCCCGCCGCCCCCGGCGTGCGCGCCACCGCGTTGAGGATGAAGTCCCGGTCCCGGGTGCCGAAGGCCGTCGCATCGGCCGGCACCCGGCCCATCGCACCCCCGAGGTGGTGGATGTGCAGCTCGGACAGGGCGTTCGGCACCTGGGAGTATGCAGAGACGACCGCCTCGGTGGTCGCGTCGTCGAGCTCGGCGAAGAACGCCGACCGGAAGTAGTTCCACAGGCCGCGCGGGTAGAGCGGGTCCAGCAGGGTCTGCATCGCGACGTACGGCATCGGGTTGAACAGATCGACCACCACCGGGGCCAGTTCGCGGAACGGCCGGGTGGCCGCGTCGCCGTCCTCCGGGCGGCCGGACCACAGGCCGAGTACGGCGATGATGGGCTTGCCGTGCACCTCCTCGGGCAGGAACGGCGCCGGCGGCGCGGTGGTCAGGTTGACCGCCATGGACAGCTCGTCCGGCGCGCCGGCCGCGGCCGTACGGAAGCCGCGGAGCACCCGGTCGGCCTCGGCGCCGTGGTAGAAGACCAGCCCGGCGTAGACCGTCGGGCCGACCTCCTGCATGCGGAATTCGAAGGAGGTGACGACGCCGAAGTTGCCGCCGCCGCCGCGCAGCGCCCAGAGCAGTTCCGGGTGCTCGTCCTCGCTGACGTGCAGGTATTGGCCGTCCGCGGTCACGATGTCGGCCCCGACCAGGTTGTCGCAGGTCAGGCCGCACCGGCGGACCAGCCAGCCGATGCCTCCGCCGAGGGTGAAACCGGCGATGCCGGTCGTGGAGATCAGGCCGCCGGTGACGGCAAGCCCGAAGGCCTGTGCCTCGGCGTCGACGTCGCTCCACAGGCAGCCCGCCTGCGCGGTGACGGTGCGCCGGCTGGGGTCGACGTGGACGGCGTTCATGAGTGACAGGTCCAGCACCAGGCCGTCGTCCACCGTGGAGAAGCCGGGAATGCTGTGCCCGCCACCGCGTACCGCGATCGGCAGGCCCTCGCTGCGGGCGAACTCCACCGTCTTGAGGACGTCGGCCTCCCCGCGGCAGCGGACGATGAGGGCCGGCTTCCGGTCGTGGCTGCCGTTCCAGATCGATCGGGCCTCGTCGTAGCCGTCGTCACCCGGGCGGATCAGGTCGCCCCGTAATGCCTGTGCCAGTTCGCCGAGCGTGGCGTCGCCAAGCGCGTCCGGACTCGGCTGCGCTGTGGTCATGACTGCTCCCTATGGTCGCGTCTTGAAATCAACAGGTCCGACGCTAGGTAAACGGCCTTCGCAGTGGCTTAGCGTCGCTTAGCGGTGAGTGAGCGGCCGCGCCCGGCGAGTGGCAGCGCCTGCGCCCGGGCCACCCCGATATGGCATTTGAGCTGCGCGAACAGGCTGACGGCCGCGCGGCCGTGGCGGTCGAAGGCGTCCGGATCGCCGTCGTCGCGGGCGAGTTCCGCGGCCAGCAGCCGGCACCAGGCAACGATGCGGAGGTAGCCCTGCGGGCCGAACGACTCGACCGTCTGCTCGATGAGGGTCCGAGCGCGGTGCCGGTCGCCGGCGAACAACTCGACCACCGCGAGGTTCAGCAGGGCGCCGCCGACTCCGGGCCCGTCGTCGACGGCCTCGCCGCGGTCGAGGGCGATGCGGGCGTACCGGCGGCCCTGTGCGACGTCGCCGGCCGCGGCGGACAGCAGTCCGAGGTTGGCCAGGCTCAGGTTCTCGCCGCGGCGGTCTCCGAGTTGCTCGCGAAGCCGCAGACCCTCGCGCAGGTGCTTGTCGGCCGCGTCGAACAGCCTGGCGTCGCGCTCGACGCAGCCGAGGTGGTTGAGGGCGTGGGCCAGCCCGGCGACGTCGTCGATCTGGGCGAACTCCTCGACCGCGCGCTTCGTCGTGTCCAGGGCGCCGGCCAGGTCTCCGCCGAGCCGGTGGACGTAGCCGAGCCCGGACAGCGCGTACGCGTGGCCCTGCACGGCGCCGACGCGGCGGCCGAGCAGCCACGACTCCTCGAACACCGGCACCAGCGACCCGCCGACCGGCACCAGCGGCAGGCACGGTGTCACCGCCGGCAGGAAGGGCGGCGCCGCCGGGCTGATGCGGCTCAGCCGGTCGAGGAAACCGGTGAACCGCTGCCGGGCCAGGCCCACATCCTCCCGGAACAGCGCGACCAGGGCGGCGAGCCAGGACGCGGCGACCGTCACCGGCGCGTCGGGCGGCGACTCGGCGAGTACGGCGGTCGCGGTCCGCTCGGCGTCGTCGAGCTCGGCGACGCCGAGCTGCAGCGTGCCGCGCATCAGCCGGGCGTACGCGGTATCCGCCGTCGATCCGGCGGCGGCCACGCCCGCGTCACCCAGGCTCGCGAGCCGGTCGCTCAGGCCCCGGCGGGCCTCCAGGACCGCCAGCGCGAAGTAGGCGCGGGTCAGCTCCGGCGACGGCGCCGGCGGCACCTCGAGAATGCGCTCCAGCCACCCCGCGCCCTCGGCGAAATGGCCGCGCGCCAGCCAGTACCGCCACAGGCTCACCCCCAGCGACAGCGCCTGCGCGTCGTCGTGGCGCAGCGCCCAGGCGAGGGCGGCCCGCAGGTTGTCATGGTCGGCGTCGAGCAACTGCGGGCGCTCCACCACCACGCCGGAGGTCCGGTCCGGGTCGTGGTCTCGCGCGAGACCCAGGAAATGCCGGCAGTGCGCGGCCTCTAACGGCTCGACCTCGCCGGCCGCGACGAGCCGCTCGCGGGCCAGCTGCCGGATCGTCTCCAGCAGCCGGTAGCGCGATCGCTCACCGGCACGTTCGATGTGGACGAGCGACTTGTCGACGATCCGGCCGAGACAATCCAGGATCTCGCCGCGGGGCAGCCGCTCGTCGGCGCAGACCCGCTCGGCCATCGGCAGCGTGAAGCTGCCGGCGAACACCGCGAGCCGCCGCAGCAGGATCTGCTCGTCGTCGCCGAGCAGGTCGTGGCTCCATTCGAGCGCGGCCCGCAGCGTGGCGTGCCGGGTGACCGCGCCGCGCCGGCCCAGCAGCGACAGCGCCTCGCTCAGCCGCTCGGCGATCTCCACGACCTCGAGGTGGGACACCCGGGCGGCGGCCAGTTCCAGGGCGAGCGGGATGCCGTCGAGGCGCCGGCAGATCTGCACGATGGCCGCCGCGTTGACGCCGTCGAGGAGAAAGTCCGGGCGTACGTCCCGCGCCCGGTCCAGGAACAGCCGTACCGAGGCAAGCGTGGCGAGCCGGACCGGGTCGCCCGCGGCGGCCGGCTCGGGCAGCTCCAGCGACGGCACCCGGAACGTCACCTCGCCCGGGACGTGCAGGGGCTCCCGGCTGGTCGCCAGCAGGGTCACGCCGGGGCAGGCCCGGCGGACCGCGATCGCGAGCTCGGCGCAGGCGCTGAGCAGGTGCTCGCAGTTGTCCAGGACGAGCAGCAGCTTTTCCGCGGCCAACCGCCCGACCAGCGTACGCAGGGGGTGTGAGCCGGCGGCCGGTTCGAGGCGCAGTGCCGCCGCCACGGTGTCGGCGACCAGGTGCGGGTTGCCGACCTGAGCGAGCTCGACCATCCAGACCCCATCGGCGTAGGCGCCGATCAGCCGATGCGCCGACTCCTCGGCGAGCCGGGTCTTGCCCGCGCCGCCCACCCCGGTCAACGTGATCAGCCCGCCGCGGTCCAGCAGGCGATGAACCTCGGCGATCTCCCGCTCCCGCCCGACGAAGCTGGTCAGCGCCGGCGCCAGGTTGTGCCGGGCGACGGCGGCCGCCCGCGCCGGCTGCTCGTCCCCGGTGAGCAGGTCGCGGTAGAGACTCCGCGTCTCCGGGTCCGGATCGGTGCCGTAGGCCTCGCGCAGGTCGTCGCGCAGCCGCTCGAACCGGGCGAGAGCCTCCGAACGCCGGCCCTGCGCCACGAGGCGCCGCATGAGGCCGCGGACCGCCCGCTCGTGCAGCGGATCCACGGCCAGCGCCCGATCCACGGCGTCGAGCGATTCCGCCTCGACGGCCTTCTCCGCGACATCGACGAGCAGGTCGCAGAAGCTCCCCCGCAGTTCCTCGCGCCGCCGCACCGCCCAATCCTCGAACCGGTCCTCGGGAAGCAGATCACCCGTGTACGCCGCGACCGCCGCACGCAGGTCGTCAAGCTCGCCGCTCGCCCTGGCCTGCCCGGCCAGCCGCTCGAAACGCAGCACGTCGACGTCGACGGGATCCTGCGCGCGCAGGACCACGACGTCGTCGCGGAGCTCGACCAGGCCGGTACTCGGGCCGTCACCGGCGAGGACCCGACGCGCCACGTGCAGCACCTGGTGGAGATTGTTCGCCGCGGACGCCGGGTCGCGATCCGGCCACAGCGTGTCCAGCAGCACGTCGCGATGGAGCCGTTGATCAGGCGTCAACGCCAGGAGCTTGACCAGCGTCCGTGCCTTACGCAACCGCCACTCACGAGCCTGGACGGGCGTACCGTCCCTGACCACGACGAACCCGCCGAGCAGCCGGATCTGCACACGAAGCCTCCGGGCTCAGCGTATCGACAGGCCTTCGGTCCGACTTCCGCCATCCGGTCAAGTGCGGTAGCGCAAGAACCCCGGCGCCGGCCACTGCGTAGACGGCCGGCTACTGGTCCTCAGCGGTCCACAGCCGTCCGACCCTTACGTGCTCCGCGTCGGCGCGGTCCACCACCAGGATGGTCTCGCCGGTACGCAGGGTCCGCGGTGTCGGATGATCAACGCCAATGACCCGAATGGGCTGACCACTGGCCTCATCACGCAGGCGCGGGATGCCGATGAAGTCGCCGTTACGGGTCGATCCTACTGCGATGAGGCCGCCACGTGTTGGAAGGTCGAAGACCTCGTTGACCAGGAACTGTACTGCTGTCATGGCTGGGTGTTCCTATACCGTTCGAGGGCTGGTATCTCGCTGTCGTAAGCCTGATCCTCCAGCTCCCTCAACAGCCGGTGCAGATGTTCTCCGGCCCGCTGCTGCACGACATGGGTGTACTCGTGGGCGATGGTAGCCGCAAGCGTTTCTTCGTCGGCGAAACTGGCCGGGCCGAAACGGATCTGCGTTCCGTTGAGTTCGGAGGGCGTGTAAGCGCCTGCGTCCATGTGGTCGAGGTAGCGGATCTCCTCCGACTCGCTGATGATCACGAGATCGACGTCCCGGAGGTCGATGTCCATCCGGCCCGCGACGTCGTTGACGTTGTCGGAAGTCATCGGGGTGCCGGGACCGGTGTCGAGGACGTCCCGGTTGCTGCGCACCGGGCTCTTACTGAAAAAGTCCGGGCTGGCGGGCACCTTCGGCGTGCTTGCCGTCGGGTCGGAGCGGCCGAGCCGGCGCAGGGCCTGCTTCAGCCCGTCGAGCACGCCGGTCAGGTCGTCGAGTTTGCCGTTCAGTCGGCGCAGGCTGCTCAGGAGCGCGCGGATGAAGTGCTGGATCTTGTTGACCCATTTGGCGACGAGGGCGGAAACCTGGCCGATGACCAGTGGGCTCGCGATGCCGAGGGTCAGTCCCTCCTCGGCCAGCCATTGCGGCAGCCGGGCGGCGAGAGTCGCCACGAACTGGGCGATCAGGTCACGGACGATGCCGCGGACCAGCCCAACCAGCAGGCCGGCGCCCTCCACCGCGTACGAGATCGCTTCCGACGCCGTGGCGATGCCCCCGAGGATGTCGAGTTGCTGGGCCGCATGGCGTCGGTAGGCGTCGCCGGAAGCGCCCAGCCAGCCGGCGGTCTGCGCCCGAACGGCGTCCGAGTACTGCTCGTGGGTGCCGGTGACCGAGGCGGAGACGTTGCGCCAGGTCGCGGCGTGCGCGGCGATCTCGTCGGGATTTCCGGCGAGCCAGTCCAGGGCGTCCTTCAACGGCTTGACGTGCTCCATCAGCCAGCTGACGCCCCAGGCCACCAGCGAACCGAGCGGATCGATCGCCGTGGCGAGTATGTCGAGGCTGCCGCCGACCCCACCCAGGGTGCCGTCCACCCAGCTGTTGTCGTGGATGCCGCTGCTGATCTGCGCGGCGTCCTCGACCAGGCCGAGCCCGGTGTACCAGGTGGTCGAGCTTTGCGCCTCGGCGACCAGCGGGTTGTCGCTCACAGCGGCAGCGCGAGTCCGGGGCCCGCGGCACCGTCCAGCCTGCGGGCGCTGCCGGCGTCCGCGGCCTCCATCGCCGTCGCGGTCGCTTGCAGCTTCAGCGCCGTCTCCCCGAGCGCGTCCGCCGCGTCGTTCATGACCTCGGCGGCACCGCCGAACAGCGGGCTAAGGATGCCGGGCAGGAACTGGCACAGCTGCCCGTACGCCTCGCTGTCCATGGTCACCTCGCCCACCGCCGACCGGGCCCGCAACATCTGATCGGCGGCTTCGCTCACCGCCTCGGCGTGCCGCAGCACCGACACGGCGGGAAATTCCACAGCGGTGCTCACCGGTCCTCCTCGTCGTCCGGCGCCGGGAACCTGGAGTCGAACGAATGGATCACCGCGCGCCCGGTCTCGGTGTCCTCACCGACCGTCGCCCGGACCTCGTCGGCCACCCGGCTGGACAGCGCGGCCTGCGCGCGCCGCATCACCGACACGATCTCCTCCGCGAGCCGCGGGCCGGACAACTCGTGTACGCGGTCGTCAAGGTCGAGGTGCTCGACCTGGCCGGCCGAGCCGACGGTCACCCGGATCGCGCCGTCGCGGCCCTCCGCGGTGGCGGCGAGCGAGGCGACCCGGCGCGAGAGTTCAACGCTGCGCTCGGCCTGGGCGTTCACCTGGGCCGTCCAGGAATCCAGCCATTCCTCGGCGGCATCGACGTCGTTCACGAGGCCTCCCCTTCATCGACTGCCATCGCCAGGGTATCGGCCGTGGACGAAGCCGCCGGTCACGCCGCCAGTGGCTGCGGCGGCTGGAGCCACTCGAGCAGTTCGGCGGCGTACCGGATGCGGCTGAAGTATTTGATCTCCTGAGCCACCTCGGTGAGTTCCGCGCGGAAGTCCTCGTGCGCGCCGTTGCTCGGATCCTCCGCGGTGCCGCGGACGTAGACCACGACGAAGGCCGCCGGGCGGCCGTCGCTCTTGGGGCGGATCACCCGGCCCATGCGCTGGATCATCTGCCGTTTGCTCCGGCTCGCGGCCATGATGATCCCCAGGTCCGCCTCCGGCACGTCGATGCCCTCGTCGAGGATTCTGGGCGCGGCCAGCATCGTCACTCGCCCGTCCTTGAACGCCGTCAGCCGCTTCCTGCGCTCGGCCTGCGACAGATCGCTGGTCATCGACATCGTCGGCACGCCGCGGTCCGTCAGCACCTCGGCGGACTGCTCGGCGCAGGCCTTGGACTCGCCGAACACCAGTCCGCGGCCGACGGTGGCCACGGCCGGAGCCACCTCCGCGAGGAGCCGGTACTTTCTTTCGCACTCGGCCAGCAGCTGACGGCGCCTGCTGAACGCCTGCAGATATCCGCGGGCGTCCCTGGTCGCGGCGTGGCCGCCGCCCTGGGCCAGCCGGTTGACGGCCGACATGAATTCACCGAATGGCTCCGGCGGGCATCCGTGTTCGAAGGTCAGCCGGTTCCGGAAGGACTTCATGCGGCTTTCGCACTGGTCGTGCCGCTGCCGTTCGGCCGCGGTGAAATCGGTTCCCACGAATCCGACCCGGAACGGCGCGAGGATGCCGTCGGCCAGACCACGCAGGTAACTGCACCCGGCCACCACCGGCCCGAAATACGGCACCAGGTTCCGTTCGAGCAGGTCGTCCTCTCTCGTGTATGTGGCGGTCAAACCCAAACGTGCGGTGAAGGCGTCGTCCAGGGCCTGCGCGAAGAATGGTGCTCCGTAGCGGTGAACCTCATCGGCGACGATCAGGCCGGACAGTCCTCCCGGTAGGACCGGATCGACGGCGGCGGAATTGACGACGGCGACCACGATGTGGTGGTTGGAGAGCGAGTCCCGGTGCCCGCATCCGAGGCGTCCGACCCGCAGCGCCGGCAGGTCACGCCGGATCACGTCGTACCACTGTTGAAGCAGTTCGGTTCCCGGCACCAGGACGAGCACCCTCTCGCCGGCGTCCACGGCCGCGGCGGCCGCGAGGATCCCGACGGTGGTCTTGCCCGTGCCGGTGACGGCTTGCACGACGCCGCGCCTGCCGTTGGCGATCCACGCGGCCAGCGCCTCGTGTTGCCATTCACGCGGCTCCCGGCCCGCATAGCGGCCGCGCGATGCGGGTGCCGCCCGCGCCACGGTGATCGCCGGGCGGTGGCTCGTTGCCTCTGCGAGACGCCAGCGCGGTGGAGCGGCGTCGTCGCGGACGAACAAGGCCCTGCCGGCGTAAAGCATCTGATTGATTTCACGGACAGCGATTCCGCTGAACCCGAGCCACGTCAATCCATGTTGCAACTGGTACTTATTCTGCCCGGGCGAGGTTTCCAGCAATTTCCTCAGGGCGAATCTCGCCGCCTCCTGAACCATGGCCAATCCCCCGTCAGTTCAGTGCATCCTTTCCTGACAAAACGATTCGCCGACGAGATTTGTGATGCTCATCCGCGCTGCCATTAGGCCCGACTCCGATACCCGCACGGAGATCACCCGCCCGACAAAAGGAGGAGGTGATCTCGTACAAAACGGCGGCAATTTCGCGTCAGCCGCGGGTGCGGCGCCTGCGGTATTCGGCAACCACCAGGTCGGTGAGTTCGTCCAGCGACGTTTCGGCGGTGGGGCGGTCGAAGGTGATCGTGCCGTGTTGCAGGAGGTTGACCCGGTCGCAGACATCGAGCACCTGGGCGTAGTTGTGGGCGATGATGATGACCGAGACGTCCCCCCCTGGCCTTGAGGTCGCGGATCAGGTCGAGGATCAGCACGCCCTCCTTGGCGCCCATCGCGGCGAGCGGCTCGTCCAGCAGCAGGACCCGGGCGTCGGAGTAGACAGCCCGGGCCACCGCCACCGCCTGCCGCTGGCCGCCGGACAGCTTGGCCACCTCGGCGCCGACGTCCGGGATGTTCACGCCCATCTCGGCCAGGTGTTCGCGCGCCAGGCGGCGCATGGCGCGGTTGTTGAGCAGCGGCCCGAACCGTAGTTCCCGGTTGAGGAACATGTTGTGGTAGACGGACAGCTCGTTGATCAGGGCCAGCCCCTGGTAGACGGTGTCGATGCCCAGCGAGCGGGCGTGGTCGACGCTGCGGAGCACGACCTCCTGGCCGGCCACGAAGGTGCGGCCGGCGTCCGGACGGTGGAATCCGCAGATGATTTTGATGAGCGTGGATTTTCCGGCGCCGTTGTCGCCGATCAGGCCGAGCACCTCGCCCTTCTCCAGGCGCAGGCTGACGTCGCTCAGCGCGGTCAGCGCACCGAACTGTTTGGCGATGTGTTCGACCCGCAGCGCGGTTTCCCCGGCCATCAGGCGCCTCCCGTCCGCCGCAGCCGGGACAGGTACTGGTTCGCGATCATCGAGAGCAGGATCGCGCTGCCGAGGATCAGCTGGAACGGGTTGGCGCTGACACCGATGAGGTTGAAGCCGTTCTGCAGTTCGGCGAGGATCAGGGCGCCGAGCATGCTGGCGATCATGAAGTTGCCGATCTTGATGCGGTTGGCCCGGATGCCCGCCTCGGTGGCGCCGATCAGGTTGCCGCCGACCGAGATCGTGTGCAGGCCCCAGCGGGTTCGGGTGAGCACGACGTGGAAGAGCACGACGATCGCCACGCACCAGGTCAGCGACGCCCAGTCGGCCGCGCCGAAGAGCTGCTGGATCCGGACCCGTGCCGCCTCCGGGATCTGCGCCGGGTACGCGTGCGACGTGGTGAGCAGCACGCCGAACAGGAAGTAGTAGGAGCCGAGGGCCGGAGATCTTGTAGAGGTACAGGTAGAGAACCGGCAGGAAGCCCTGCAGGTAGGGCTGCTGGTCGATTCCCGCCACGTCGCAATGATGCAAACGTATGTATGCAATCGTATGTGGCCTGGTACGTCCCGTCAGCGCTCGGTAGCGGGCTCAAGCACCAGACGCCAGCTGGATCGCGCCGCGGAGCAGGGCCAGGCCCCGGTTCGCCACCGTCGTCTCGTCCAGCGGATGCGCGGGGTCGGAGAGCATCAGGCTCGCCGTTACGAGGGTGCCGTCGGCGGCCCGGGCCAGGTAGTTGAGCGTCATCACGCCGGGTTCGGAACCGCCCTTGAACCAGACGGTCGGGAAATCCGCCGACGGCAGGGCGATTCCGCCGTCGTTTAGGGTCAGCGCCGCATCGACCGCCGGGTCCCGCTGCGCCGACAGGCCGGCGTAGGCCTGGCACATGTCCACCGGCGAGCCGAACCACTCCACCTGGTCGATCATTCTCGGGTTCTCCCATGCCTTGATCGAGGTGCGCGGCACGCGGTCGAGCAGCGGCAGCAGCGGCGCCCGAAGCCCGCTGGACAGGGCGGCGTACGCGGACGCGACGGCCGGGTAGTGCCAGCCCTTGAGGGTGGCGAACTCCCGTGTCGTCAGGACCGGGGCGTTCGGCTCGGCGTTGCCGAGGTGGGTGAACTGCCGCCGTACCGCGCCCCGGCCGAGCGTGTGGATCAGGTGGTCGGTGGCGGTGTTGTCGCTGATCGAGATCATGTAATCGGCGTACTCGGCAAGGGTGTGAACGGTGCCGTCCGGCTCATCCTGCAGAACGCCCGAGGGCACTGACTTCCACGCCGCCTTCAGCGGCAACTCGGCGTTCCAGGACAACCGGCCGGACCTGACGGCCTGTGCCAGCGCGGCGAGCACGTACAGCTTGAAGGCTGAACCGAGCGGCCGGGCGGTGTCCGGGTCCACGCCGTGCACCAGCCGGCAGCCGGCCGGCGAGATCCGCATGGCCGCGAACGACACCCGCGGCGCGAGCGTACGCAGGGTGTCGTCGACGGCGTTCCACGTCGCCGGCGCCGGCAGGTACGGCGTGAGCCGCAGCGCGCCCACCAGGCCGGCCCGGTCGACGGCGAGGGTCGCCAACAGGGTCCCGGCGGGACCCGACACGAGTCGTCGCACCTCCGTCGGCGACGACGAGATGACCGCCGTGGGAGTGAACGGCGCGTACGGCCGCAACGCGTCGTTGAAGCCGTCAGGCCCGCCGGAGTTCGTGAGCAGGGTCTGATCGAGGTGCCGTGCCAGCTCATCGGCCGATACCGGCAGTCGCGCGGAGGCGTCGATCAGCCAGGCGAACTGCGTGTCGGCCGGCGCGGCGGCCCGCGCGGGCGCTGCCTGGATGCCGATCGCCAGCATCAGCGCCACGGCGGAGGCAATGATCCTTCGAAGCATCGGGACTCCTGGCGGAAGGGCAGATTGTCGTCCTCTTGAATGCGGCTGGACGCTGCGTTGAGGTCCGCGGCGCACAGTTGCCGGCATGACCAAGACCGAGCCGCTGACCGACACCGCCGCACTGGCGCTCCGCAGCGTGCTCGACCGCGGCGCCGTCCAGCCCGCCTTCCAGCCC